>NZ_DFRO01000007.1:0-10973 GCF_002381195.1 Acinetobacter sp. UBA3461
TTATTGAATTTAATTTGTTTTAAATTAAAAAATATCTCAATTAGCTATTATTTTAAGATCCCTTAGAGTTGTGAGTATGCATAGAAAAAGAGTCAACTCCTGAGCTTAACAGTGGAATCAGGTAGTGAGTTAAACTTACTGATTCGCCCTATTTTAATTCCTGTATCGCAAAATAGTGAGATTGACTGAAATGTTCATAGAATTGTATTCAATGCTGAATATTCAGCCAAAAGATAAAGCATTTAAATTGGCAAAAGGTCGTCTACTAAGTCGATGAATGGTCATAGGGGGCAACTCAACGACACTTACCCTCTTACAATGAGGCTTTTCGTAGAAACTTTATCGAATAATATGGTTTATAAATAGTCTAGACATGTTCGCGAAAGGTGCGAATTTTATATAATGCAGCTATCTAAAACAAAATCGTCAATATCATGACTCCAGCTTGTAAACTTTTAAAAGCCAGTAAAATCGAATATAGCATTCACGAATATGAACATGATGCCAATGCCAAAAGCTTTGGTTTGGAAGCAGCAGAAAAACTAGGCCTAGCTGTTGAAGAGGTTTTTAAAACATTATTAGTCACGGATGAAAAGCAATATTTTGTGGCAGTATTACCTGTTCATCATCAGCTTAATCTTAAAAAAGTAGCTGCTGCATTCGGTTGTAAAAAATTGCAGATGGCAGATCCTAAACAGGCAGAACGATTAACCGGATATCTGGTGGGTGGAATCAGCCCAGTGGGACAAAAGAAACGCCTGAAAACTGTGATTGATGTATCAGCAGAAAGGCTGAATAAAATTTATGTCAGTGGTGGCAAGCGTGGTTTGGACATTGGTCTAAACCCAGCAGATTTAGCCAAGGTTTTAAATGCACCTTTTATTGATATAGTTGATAAATAGTTTAATGTCTTAAAAAGACATTAATTAGTATTTTAATTAAACCCGGAGAGCAAAATTCGGGTTTTCTTTTGGTCGGAAAGCGCTACACATTTTTTTTGCATTTGTATATTGTTTTAATGCAAAGGTAACCATGAGTTACTTACAACAATAAGAAATTAAAAGAAAAATAAATTGGAGCATTGCTCATGAAGATCGTTATTTGGCTTAACGCTGTTTGTCTGTTTTTGTCACTTGGGGAATCACTTCTGCACGGTTTTAACCGGGAGGTGGCATATGAATGAAAAAGGCGTTTACCTGCTTAGTACTGTGGCTCTATTTTTAATCTTATGGTTGATTGGTTATCAAGTCCATAATGAAATCCATCGGGAAGAATTGGCATTGAACCGCACCAGCAGTTTGGCATTTTATGGGATGAATACTCATACGCCGTTTCTAGACCATCAGGCAGAAAGTTTGAATCAGGCTGTACAGCGTCGGGGAGTGGTGCGGAATCAATCTCAGTCTTTGAACCAACAGCGTGCTCAGTTTGTTTCAGATTTTGCCAGTATGCTATTTGCGATGCAGGGTGGACATAAGCCTGAATACTTGCAGCTGAGAATATTTCTGAACAGGCAACAAACATTATTGGAGAATAAGGCGCTTAAACAGGAGGAGGCACTTGCCAATATTAATTTGCTACAGACATTCTTGCCTGAATACCAACATGAACTGACACGAGCATCGGCAAAACTGAAGACGCGTTATTCTTATTATGAAACAGATATAATTTCTGATGAGATGAGTTTAAGCACGGTATGATCTAGAGGCGAACAATATCAGTGTGATGTATTAAAGTGGTTCTTCAGAATTAAGCTGAGAGATGAAGGTCTGCATGATTGTAAACTTTATACTCTAGCTACAGGATATAAAAATCATCTCATGCAAGTTAAGTAAACTGTATCGTTTTTAAACTTGCATGAGTAGTAATTATATATCTGCTTAAAGGCAATTCGCCGGTTTAGGAATGCCTGCCAAACGACTAAGGTGGCGTGCCACCAAGCCTGTATTAAATTTTTCTTGAAGTACAGCATTGTTGATTTCAGGCCCTACAGTTTTCATCAGGAATTTGATGAGAGGACGTGTCGCTGGAGAATGACCAAACTGTTGATAAAACTGACGTACAGCCTGTAAGATTTCAAAATGCCAAGGGGTCAGTTTTAACTCTAAGCTCTCGGCAAGCACCTGTGCGACGTCTTCATTCCAGATGGTATAGTCCACTAAATGACCATCTTGGTCTAACTCTAAATTCATGATAGATCCGTATGTGTTACTTCATAGAAATACAGCGACTAAAGCCCAAGCATAGTTCTGCAAATTCGGTATAATTAATAATTTTCAAATTTTTTACTTCTGGTTGAGGCAATAACTCAGCCTCATTTTCCAGAATATAAATCTCTTTCAGCTGCTGAATAAATGGATGCTCAACTGACAAGGCTGCATCGCCCATCAGAATTACCTGATCATTTTCGCTATAGAGTTGGGACAGTTGTTCGATAATCTGTGCTGTAGCCGCATGGCTGGCTTGAATCATATAAAGAGTTTTATCAGACATGGTGAGCAACCTTACCAGTACAATACATGGTTAAAGCCTTGCATAAAGGCTGGGTTTAATTCGACAAATTCAATTTCTTGCTCTGTATTTTGTATAAAAGGCGAGTTTTGATTTTTACTTTCCACCAGAATTGGGGTCAGATCATAAAATTCAAAACTGTCGACCATGTTGGAAGCAATTTTGAACGCATGTTTAAGCTGTTCAAATTGCAGATCTGAACGTAATAGGCTTAAAGCTGCACCTTGTAATAAGACTTTCACGTCTGAACCAAAGGTCGCAAGTACCATGGTCGCAGAAAGACTTTCATGAACCTGCAAGGAATTCAGATTCGATTGAGTTAATATAACGAGTACAGATTTCACACAATATACCTTTTAAAAGCAACATATCCCAAAAAATAGACCGATTAGAATTGAAGCAGACGATGTGCAGACTGAACAGCATCAGCGAGTTCGCCCAATCCGACCAATTCAAACTGATCTGCAAGATTATGCTGTTGAATATTGTGACGTTGAGCATTCTCCTGATCTGTGATACCACGCGCTAACGCCGCACTTACACATACGGGCAGACGTAGTTGCAAGGACTGCCACTCACGGGTCAGGTGACGCTGGTCATCCGGTACCCATTGCAGAGCATTAGCAACAGACACACCGTCCTGGTAAAAGAAAACCCGAAAGTCTTCCTGTTTTTGCTTTAATGCTTTGGCAAGTCCCAAGGCATGCCAGGCATGTATCGACGTCGGGGCGGAGGTAATAAGAATTAAGGTGCTCATGAAATTCACTACAGGCTTGATCAACTAAGCAGTTGATCTGGGCTACATAATAAAAAGGTAGTATACAATGATTTTAGTGACCGGTGGTTTAGGCTTTATAGGCTCTCATATTGCTTTAAGTCTGCTCGCACAAGGGCAACAGGTCATTGTGGTCGATAATCTGGCCAATGCCAGCCTACAGACGCTAGAACGTCTTGAGTTCATTTCCGGCATGTATGTGCCTTTTGTTAAAATTGATATCCGTAATACGCCTGCTTTAAACAAAGTCTTTGAACAGAATTCCATTGACGCCGTGGTACATACTGCAAGCTTTAAATCATTAGAAGAATCGGTACTAAAACCGCTGGAATATTACAATGATAATGTCAGTTGTATTATGAGTCTCTTACGTGCCATGCAACGGACGGGTGTTCGTAATCTTGTGCATTTGTCCAGCCTTGCTGTTTATGGGCAATCCAGTCCTGATCTGACTGAAGAAACACCATTTAATTTCAGTTATCCAAACCCTTATATCAAGTCTCAACAGATGGTAGAAGAAATTATCCGTGATACTGCACGTACTGATAATGAATGGAAAATTGCGATCCTCAGACTATGCAATATTTCGGGTGCCTTTGAACATGGGGTACTGGGTGAAGTGGTACCGCCGCTACCAAAAAATATCGTGCCTTTGGCCATGCAGGTTGGGGCCTTACAGCGGGAAAGTATTGAACTGCGAAAACAGGCCAATACTGAAGATAAAACTGTAGAACGCAGTTTTTTGCATGTATTGGATTGTTGTGATGCAGTCATTAAGAGTCTGCAATGGCTCAGTACACAAAGTTTTGCCTGTGAAGCCTTTGATATAGCGGGCGAATTGATTTCGATTCAGAACTTGCTCGATCAAATTGGTGAAGTGACGCAAATCAATATCAAGACGGAAGAGGCGCTATATTACACTAATCCGGAACTAGATCAGGTTGGCTCTAAGGCGGAAAAGGCCAGGAAGACTTTAAACTGGCAGCCTCAGCGTTCGATTCGGCAAATGCTTGAAGACGAGTGGCGTTTTTATCAGAACACGTTACGTGGGCAATAATACCGATTAACGCTATCCCAATTATTGATAATAATTATCATTTACATGCTGTTCTATTTTGCCTAAGATGGAACAAGGAAATATTAAAACTTTATAAAGAGGTTAAATATGCAAACACGTATTGAACATGACACCATGGGTGAAGTTGCTGTACCCAGTGAAGCACTGTGGGGAGCACAAACTCAGCGTAGTTTGCAGAACTTTAAAATTGGTAATGAACGTCTGCCACGGCCCATGATTCGTGCCATGGGTCTGGTTAAAAAGGCGGCAGCCTTGACGAATGCCGAATTAAATCAGATTCCGCATGAACTTTCAGGTTATATTGTTTCAGCAGCAGAAGAAGTGATTGCAGGGCAATGGGATAGTCAATTCCCGTTAGTGGTGTGGCAGACAGGTTCTGGTACGCAGAGCAATATGAACTGTAATGAAGTGATTGCCAATATCGCTAACCAGAATCTGGGAAATCCTTTAGGTTCTCAAAAACCGGTTCATCCGAATGATCATGTTAATCGTGCTCAATCAACGAATGACTCTTTCCCAACAGCAATTCATGTCGCTGCAAGTCTGCAAATCAATGAATTATTAATTCCAGCAGTAAAAAAACTGCGTGATACCATGCATGCCAAATCTCAGGAATTCTCAGACATCGTCAAAATTGGCCGTACTCACTTACAGGATGCTACGCCGTTGACACTAGGTCAGGAATTTAGTGGTTATGTGTCTCAGCTAGATCACGGTTTATTGCGTCTGGAACAGGCACTGCATGGTTTATATGAATTGCCTTTAGGGGGAACAGCAGTAGGTACAGGTTTGAATGCTCATCCTGACTATGCGGTTAAAGCAGCGCAAACTCTAGCAAAACTGACTGGACTGCCATTCGTTACTGCACCAAACAAATTTGAAGCTTTAGCAGGTCGTGATGCGGCAGTCTTTGCTTCCGGTGCATTAAAAACTTTAGCGGTGAGTCTGAATAAAATCGCCAATGACATTCGCTGGTTAGCCAGTGGGCCACGTTGCGGCTTTGGGGAACTCCGTATTCCTGAAAATGAACCAGGCTCAAGCATCATGCCGGGTAAGGTCAATCCGACTCAAAGCGAAGCGATGACCATGGTTGTGGCGCAAGTGCTTGGAAATGACACCACCATTAATGTGGCAGGTGCATCTGGAAATTTCGAGTTGAATGTATTTATGCCTGTAATCGCGTATAACTTGTTGCAATCCATTCAGCTGCTCGGTGATGCCTGTAATAGTTTCAATGATCACTGCGCCGTTGGTATTGAGCCGAACCGTGACAAGATTGAGCACTTCTTACATGATTCATTAATGCTGGTTACTGCATTGAACCCGGTGATTGGTTATGAGAATGCAGCCAAAGTTGCCAAGACTGCTTATAAAGAAGGTAAAACTCTAAAACAAGTTGCGGTAGAACTTGGTTTAGTCACAGCTGAACAGTTTGATGAAGTCGTCCGTCCTGAGAAAATGGTTTCAGCGAATGCGAAATAAAGCTTGTAACGCTTTTATTTTCAATCTTTAAGCCTGTTTTATCATGGAATAGTCAACAGTGGTTTTTATCTCAGGCAGAGTTGCGTACAATAGCACTAGATGAGATTAACCACTGATGATTGTTTTATGCTTGATATTTATTTAACAGATGTTCAAAGAAAGGTGCAATTCAAGGATTATCCAGGTGAGCATCCTGTTAAATTTATTCTGAATTTTAAAAAGATTTTTCCAAGTATTATGGAACTTCTTTTACCTGTACTTCCCGATAATGAAAATCTGGATGAAATGTCATGGGAATCAACGACCAATGATTTTGAAACTTTCCAGATGTTTTTAGCTGGTTGGGGGATTATTGAACTGCGTTTAAATGCGATTACTCAGTTCAAAGATAAAACCTTTGCAGATCAGCTTGTTAAACAGGCACAGCAGAAGCGTAAGGAATATCAAAAAAAGCATATGAAGCTCACGACTGTAGAGCTGGATTATCTATTTATGCATGATATCCATGCTCTGATTGATGCTGAGCTGGTTGATCTGGGCGAGAAGTTTTATCTGCCAGTACTACGTGAACTGTGGAAAAATAAAGTCTCTGCTCAAGTGCTTAATGCCAAATTTTAAGTAAATTTAAACTGATTAATTTAATATCATCCTCCATATTTGGGGGATGAATTTTAATAGGCTCCAAAAAACTATTTGATTAGTTCAATTTCCATAAATAGCCTAAGCAAATCTTTCTATTTTTTACTTAGAAAATTCTGCTGCATCATTGAACATGATGACTTATTTTAAAACAGAAATTGGTTCATAAAAGAGCATTTATTTTATCGTTTGATAAAAAATAAATTAATAAGCCATTCTTTATCATAAGAATATATAAAGATATTACTTTAATAATATAGCTATTCTAAGCATATTTTCTTAAGCTATAAGTACTAATGAGTAGATGAATTATAGAATTCTTATTTATTAGATTTCCTTCATAAAAATAAGTGAAGGTTCCAGTTTTTCCGAAGATATATCAAAGGATTTTTAATAATGTCGAATCAGTTTTTAGATTTAATTACAAAACGCCGTACGATCTACGCGATTGGCAAGAATGTCACACAATCTCCTGAATTCTTAACTGATTTGATTCAAAATGCTATTAAACAAAGTCCCTCATCATTTAACTCACAATCTTCCCGTGCCGTGATCCTGTTTAATGGTGAACATGAGAAATTCTGGAGCTTTGTCGCAGAAAAATTAAAAAGTTATGCCAAAGATGAAGAAAGTGCTGCAAAAACCTCAGCGAAAATGGGAACTTTTGTTGCAGGCTTAGGTACGGTTTTATTTTTTGAAGACCTAGATGTCGTGAAAAGCCTACAAGATCAGTTCCCATCTTATGCAGATAACTTCCCGATCTGGGCAGAACATTCTACTGCGATCGCTCAGTTTGCGACCTGGACAGCATTGCATACTGAAGGCTTGGGTGCATCTCTACAGCATTACAACCCGATCGTAGATGAAAAAGTTCATGCAGAGTGGGACATTCCAGCAAACTGGCAACTGAGAGCACAACTGGTATTTGGTTCAGTTGAAGGTGAGGCGCGTGCCAAAGACTTTATGGCGGATCAAGACCGTTTCAAAGTATTCCAATAATTTGAAAACCGGCATCTGTCTAAATTCTTATAGGCAGATGCCATGCAATAGGCGATAAAAGCATATTCCGAATCATAAAAATTAGGCTACACTTAGGGCGCATTAAATCTAAGAGAAATGGCGCTATGTCAAAGAACACCCAAAAACTTTCACCGCTTCAAGAGCTTATTGCTGAACAGAAATTGTTATGCGAAGAAGTCGGTTCTGCCTATGTAGAGGTGAGTGGGGATGACGTTATTGCCGTGGCAGTCCATACCCTGAATCAGGACCCAATTGTTGGCATTCGCAAGGCAGTAGATACAGCAACAAAAGTGAGCTGGTATATCTATGGTGGTGAACAAGTATCCAGCGATGCTGACTTTGAAATTATGACTGTACGTGAATTACAGGATATTGTCCCAGAAGTGCTTCCTTATCTGGCGCTGGATCAAGGCTTTCGTTTCATGATCGATGCTGATGATTATGAAGATGTATGGAAAGAAGGTCAGGAATGAACCGCTTAGCTTTTGCTATCTTGCTGGGACTCAACGGTGTACTCATCACGAATTACGCCGTAGCCGAGACGATGACCCAAGAGCAATTTGATCAGTATATTGCTGAGCAAACACGCGTGGTCAATGACAGCAAAGCCATTCTGGATGAACCGCATACAGCATCAGACAAGCCGAGTATCAGCACCGAACGTCAGGTATTATGTGATCGCATTCAGGCTTATCAGAATATCTTGAAAGCTTCTCAGGAAAATAGTCAGTTGAATATGGCTTCCATGATGGCGATGGTGGCGCAAAATTATCTGGATCGTCAAAACCAGAGCATGAATAGCTCTGGCATGACTACAAGTGTTTTTTGTAAGAGCAGGGCAGAACAGCCTGTTGAAGAAGATAAAGCAAAGCCTTTGATTTAGGTTAATTTTCTGATATTTAATTTATTAAAACTACATAAAAATAAGATTAATGCGAATTTCCCCGGGGAAATACCAAGAAAAATGAAGTATTGATTAAAATTATTAAACATTAATAGCGACAGGTGAGATAGCATAAATTTCTCATTCCGTATCATCAAAAAATAGCCTAAGCAATTTTATCTGGTAAAAGGGAAGAGATAGTTTTAAATCCATTGATGTCTTACTGAAAAATTAAGACTATATTTCCGAAATTAGCCTTCAATCATATTCATTTATAGCTCGTACTCATTCAGCTTAATTTATTAAGCCTATTTACTGATGATTTATCCAAATCTTGAGGTTCCAAACGCTACCGTCAAAAATTTTTAAAATATATTTGACAAATAGCCTAAGCAAATCTCTTTATACCGAGTAAATAGCCTAAGCAAAATTTATAATTTTAAGAATTATCAATTGATTAATTTTCAATAAAATTCCAATATCAACAACTAAACTACGAAATCACGGAACTCTCAAATGATCCTCAACTACCAAATTACCACTCATGATGACTCAACACTTGTACCAATGGTCTTCATTCATGGTTTATTCGGCAGCTTGAGTAATTTAGGAATGCTGGCGCGACATTTTGCAAGTCAACGTACAGTCATTCAGTTAGATCTGCGCAATCACGGTTTATCAGGACATACGGATCAACATGATTACCATCTCATGTCAGAAGATGTACTTGAAACTCTGGATAGTCTCAATATCACAAAATTTGTTGTGGTGGGGCATTCTATGGGGGGGAAAGTTGCCATGAAACTGGCTGATATTGCACGAGATCGGGTAGAGCAGCTTGTGGTTCTTGATATAGCCCCAATCCAATATCATGAAAATCATCATGCAAAAATTTTTGAAGCTTTATTAGCTGTAGAACGTGCCAACGTGAATTCACGATCGGATGCGACAAAAATCATGCTTGAATATTTACAAGAAGAAATGGTGATTCAGTTCCTGCTGAAATCCTTTAATAAAGGCAAGTGGCTGTTTAATGTGCAGGCGCTATATAAGTATTATCAAGATATTCTATATTGGGAAGATCTGACACCAGTTGATATACCAGCACTTTTCTTAAGAGGCGGGAACTCATTTTATATTTCCAAACCAGAGCAATTCGCTGCGATTGAACGTCAATTTACTCATGCCAATGTTGAACTCATTGAAGGTGCAGGTCATTGGCTGCATGGTGAAAAGCCTGCGCAGGTGCTGGAACACATCCAAGCCTTTCTGGATGAAAACCAATAAAATCTGTTAGAACTTGAAGGTCAGTATGCAGCCGCCTGTAGCTGACCTTCATTAATCAGTTGGTTTGCCATTTCAGCCGTTTTTTTCAGACCCGGCATATGATATTCGGTATGACCATAATCCTTGATTGATTTCCAGCGACCGCCCCAAGTGAGTCCGACGGATTCGGCCACTTGCCCATAGAGTTCATAACCACGCATCGCCCATGGATCCCGCTCGCTGATCACGACTTTGCCGTTCCGTTTAAAGGCAACATCCGCGGCCAGACCAAACTGATGATAACTTTGATAGCCTTTGGCCCGGGTGGTATTTGGATTCGCAGAAAGTGAATTTTGGCGCTCTGGACTACGATAACCTTCCAATAAAACCAGTTCATAGCCATGCTGTTCACGCATGATTTTAAATACCATCAACAAACGCTGTTTATAACGTGGATTAATTTTGTCCCATTTCCGGTTGGCTGTATTGAGATCGTTATGATGATGAGTGTCAGGCAGATGCACATCTCCAGCAGGATTAGGTAAAGGGTTAATCACTTGCGCTGAAACGACGTTGGCATAGTAATTTGCTTCTTCCTGCAAGGCTGTTTCAATCAGATGTTCATCTACTTCTGGAGGAGGTGCGAGCACCTGACCATCCAGTAAGCTATAGATTTGCGGATCAACTTCACGTAAATAATTTGCTTCAAAAGTACTGGCAGTAATGGGACGGGTTAAGCTAAAAATGATGATGCTGCTGAATAACGCCAATGCGGCTAATAAAATCCACCATTGCTGAATATGCCAATGTGACTGGATTTTCTCTGACGAAGCTGCCTGATTAAATTCCCAAGCCACCTGTTTGGCTGCCAAAATACGATTCTTGCCATAGGGTAAAATTTGTGTGAATAAACTTATCAACCGGATTCTGAATTCATAAGAAACCAGCACTAACATGCCGAGACTAAGTAAAATAAAACTGGATAATATGAGGTAGATCATGCTGCTTATGACTGTGCGACTTCAGGACGTTCTTGTGCAGTCGTCACAGGCGACTGTTCCTGAGTAGACGTACTTGCTGTTTTTAGCTCAACAGTTTTTTCTAATTGTTTTGGTTTTGTGGGTTGAGTAACAAGCCTTACATTTACAGGATTTTTTTCCGGTTGTTGGATTTCTTTAACTGGTGCAGTTGAAGATGAAATAGTTTGAGGTGTGTGTTTAAGCGGTTTAATTTTATCATTAGCCTGAGGTAAAGACTTTTGCGCTTGAACACCAAATGCAGAGTCAAAAGGTGATCCAGTATTTGCAGGCTCGTTTGCA
>NZ_DFRO01000013.1:0-3788 GCF_002381195.1 Acinetobacter sp. UBA3461
CCAGACATAGCGATCAACCTCTCTAATTTATATCCAGTCCATGATGGTAAAAACCATCATAAACTAGACATTTTTGTTGGTGAGAACATAGACACGTTAAATGGTTTCTAACACATTAATTTCGTATAACAGCCATTATGTTAAATGGGGAGTGATTTAGTGGAATATTCTTTAATTTTTTATATGAAAGAAGATACCTTGAATCGTGTCAAAAGAAGCATAGATTTTTTATCCATACCTCTAGTGTTCATTCTTTATAGTAAAATTTTAATCGTTAAACCCACTAAAGCAGAACCGATGATGACTCTGAGCACACTTTGATTAAATTTAAATAATGCGACTACAGCTAAAATTGCAATAATGGCAGAGATATAATCAAAATTCCCTTCAAAACCCTGTGGCCAAAGCACGTGGTAACATAAAAAGAGTGCCAAATTTAAAATTACGCCCACCACGGCAGCGGTAATGGCGGTTAAAGGGGCAGTAAATTTAATTTGATTGTGTGTGGACTCTATAACAGGTGCTCCGGCTAAGATAAAGAAAAATGAGAAAATAAAAGTAAACCACGTGACGATGATTGCACCTAATGCACCTGCAATAAATTGATGTTCAGCACCCAACAGCGAATGGTTATAAGCTGCTAAGAAGCCGACAAAAGCCACCACCATGATCAATGGGCCGGGAGTACTTTCACCTAGGGCTAAACCATCGATCATTTGAGTTGGGGTGAGCCAGTGATAAAAACCGACAGCGCCTTGATAAACGTAAGGCAGAACAGCATAAGCACCACCAAATGTCAGAAGTGCAGCTTTAGTAAAGAACCAAGCCAGTTGAGTATAAGAATGACTCCATCCCAAAACTGCTGTTAAAGAGATGAGTGGAATTGCCCATAAAAGTGCTGAAATTACAGTTATTTTGATCAGATGAGACCATTTAAAAACAGCATGTTCAGGTGTAGGGGTATCATCATCAATAATTGCACGTCCATAGGATTTTTGACTGGACTGATGTGCATTTAGCTTAAATAAATCAGGATACTTTTTACCGACCAAATAACCCGATATCGCTGCACATAAAACGATTAAAGGGAAAGGAATATTAAAAATAAATATTGCAAGAAAAGCGATAACTGCAATCGCCCATAGAAATTTATTCTTTAATGAACGACTGCCAATACGATACGTGGCATGAAATACAATTGCGGCAACTGCGGGCTTAATGCCATAAAACAAACCGGCAATGATCGGGACGTCGCCATATTTCACATAGACCCAAGACAGCCCAATGAGGATAAAAAGAGAAGGTAGAACAAATAAAACCCCTGCAACGATGCCACCTTTGGTTTTATGCATTAACCAGCCAATATAAGTTGCAAGTTGTTGAGCTTCGGGGCCGGGTAAGAGCATGCAATAATTCAATGCGTGCATAAAACGCTGTTCTGAAATCCATTTTTTTTCTTCAACTAACTCTTGGTGCATAACAGCGATTTGCCCGGCAGGGCCACCAAAGCTAATGAATCCCAGTTTTAACCAAAATTTGAATGCTTGCCAAAAGCTGATAGATTCAATTTCTGTTTCATCTATTAAAGATGACTTATTATTCATGTTAAATTCCTTTGAAAGTCTGCATATAAGCCATCAAAAATATGGTTTGAAAGATGGAGTAATTGATCATCATCTGTGATCGTGCTTCTTAAGCCTTGCAAGATTTTTTCAATGCCTAAGGCTTCGGCAGGCTCATTTCCCCCAACATCTAAAAAATGAACAATTTCAGCGATTTTATTTAAAGCAGGGGTTTGTAATTCAAAGCTATGCATTAACACTTCAAAAGTGACTAGATGATTGATATGGGTAAATTGGGCATCATCAAAATCAAAACCTAAGGTATCTTTGGGGCAATCATTGGGATGCTCTAACCAAATAAATTTTGCCTGAGGGTCTACAAATTTCTGAATGATCCATGCCGATGCCAAACGGTCAACCCAAGGACGCTTTCTGGTTGCCCAGATTTTATTTTGAAAATCTTGCTTGCATAGGACTTTTAATTGCTGTTCAAAATTATTGGGTTCATCGTATTCACCTAACCGGGCAATAACTTGTTCTAATCGGGTGAGTTCATTCAGTGTTTTGCTTTGATGAGTATTTGGGAAAAAATCTATTTCTATCAGTGAATTGAGGTTTTTTCTTAATTTTCGAATCTGTTTGAGATGTTCTTTTTTCTTATTTTCCTCAAGCGTATTTTGTATTTGTGAAATTTCAGTTCTCAGTTCTTCATATTCTCCAGTCCTGTCGAAAAGTTGAGCAAGGTCTAAATGTGCAGGAGGTTCAGTCTGAAAGATATAGGCATGCCCATGTTCATTAAGATGATCATGAACAACAGACTCGAATTTTTCAGAATGTGCTTCGGGTAAGAGGTAAACACCATCTCTTAAAGTTGCTGCACCATTTGACTTTAATGAACGCCAAATTCGCATTCTTGCGGTTGTGCTTTGACTGGGAAGTGATGAGATCAGTAATGATATTTTCATGTTATAAAATCAACAAATTTTGTTTATCTTATAACAATTTTAAAGGATTAAAAATAGTTTTCCTTTAATAAGAATATATGTAAAAGTCATAAAAGATTTTTCTATCCTTTAATAGTAAATTCAACAGATGCTTATAACTTAGCAGTTTGTAAAATAGAACTTTATAAATCTACTCATCTAGGAAATGCACATGGTCTGGCTTATTGCTAAGTACGCTCTAACTGCTGGAATGGTCATACTTATTTCAGAAGTTGCTAAACGTAGTGACCGTCTAGGCGGATTGATTGCAGCCTTACCTATCGTAACGATACTTGTGCTGATATGGATGAAACTTGAGAATCAAGACCCGCAGAAAATTTCAAATCATGCTTGGTATACCTTTTGGTATGTAGTACCGACATTACCTATGTTTTTAGCATTCCCAATACTTTATCAGCGTTATGGATTTTGGCTATCTCTAGCCATTTGCTACGTAATGACCATTCTTCTTTTTCTTGCATGGGCAGCTATATTGCACCATTTCGGTATTGATTTGCTGTAAATGAACTAGGGGCATGAATGTTAGTTTTTCTAAAATTAACATAATACACCTTATACGAAATACTTGATATTTATCATTAAATTTCAGTATATTAGATCAAGCCGTTGTGGGGCATAGGGTACCAGAGCGGCTTTTTATTGATTATTTATGTTCCACGCTTAAAATTCGAACAATGTTTCATGATTTTTATAAGTTAAACTAAATTTAGTTGCCAATCCCAATAAGCTATTCACTAACTTGTAAATATCGGTATACCGCCTGACGACTAATCCCAAAAGCTTTTCCTAATGCCATTTTTGATGGATACTTCCCTTCCCTCCATGCTTGTCGTAAAGCTTCAGCTTGGTCAGGCTTTAGTTTATGCACCCGACCTTTGTACTTCCCCTGAGCAGAGGCGAGTTTTATTCCTTCCTTTTGCCGCTCTAAAATGATCTCACGTTCGAACTGTGCAAAAGCACCCATCAATTGCAGCATCAAATTATCCATCGGGGTGGATTCGGCCGTAAAAGTAATATTTTCTTTTACAAACTGGATGGCAATCCCTCGTTTGACCAGTTTATCTACTTCAGTGACCAAATCTTTCAGGCTTCGCGCAAAACGATCCATGGAATGTACAATCACCCTGTCCCCTTCCCGGACATAGTTCAACATTTCCTGAAATTTAGGTCGGTCAGTATTTTTACCTGAAGCACGGTCAACAAAAATCCGGTCGACTTCAAT
>NZ_DFRO01000019.1:0-31457 GCF_002381195.1 Acinetobacter sp. UBA3461
GTGCATTCTACAGTATTTCACACCACGTGCAACCCCCTTTTTCAACAAAAATTACCGTCTGTTTATTTATTCTACAAAAAACCAGTTTTTCTCTATCTTTTGACTAAAAATGGTACAGAATCGGGCACGTTACTTAATATTTTTTCTTCTTTGCTGAGTTCCTGGAAGCGCAAAGCTCGGCAATCAATGTATTCAATATAGCCCCCTTCCCCATTTTCTTCCTGATCATTAATCTTTACCTGATAGCTAAAACTACCCACATAGCCTGCCCCAAGACCAAATTTAAAATCACCTCGACTTTGTCCTTGAATTGAAATCTGAATTCCATCTTTACTTTCACAGTGCCATTCGAATTCACGTGGTAAATACATTTTCTGGCCATTTGGTGTGGTCACACTTGGATAGACCCGATGCACTTTAAAAATTACCTTTTCATCCAGCATTTGGGTCTGCTGGCTTTCCAGATCTTTATAGTAAATACGGGACTGGATAATCTTGTTAAAGCTATCTCGTACCTGAACCAAAATAATCTGTCGGTTTTGACTCAGGTTAATCATCTGATAAGTCAAGAAAGCAAATGGCAAATAGGGAAACTTGAAACTACGGGCATATTCAAAGCTACCCAGACTTTCGATTTGGTATTGTTGATCTTTATATTGAATGAGACCTTCACACCAGCATGGAATCGACCAATAATCAGCCAGAGAAAATCGAAGCTGGGTAAAGTGGGTAATCAACTCGATAGCTCTAATTTTCAGATCAACACTCAGCTCGTCATCCTGGCGGGTGAAATGAAATTCCGGAAATATACTGCTCAATTGCTCACGTGTATGAAAATTAAAGTTACAGCTTTCAAAGCGACACTCATTTTGGATGGAATAATGATTCAACTGACCGACCATGTGCGGACTGGTACTACAGATTACCGTTGCTGTATCTAAGGCATCCGTATGAATGGCATCGGGATTACATAGCATCGGCACATTCGGCTGACCGATCATGCTAAAAAAATTGAAATAATGCAGTGGCGCAGGCAGATTGGGAATAACAAAACGATGGTGAATATATTTATATTTTTTATTTGGACCGTGACAGGCCAGATCGGCCTGGGCAGCAGGAGTCTGATTCAGCTGTTTCGAACGATCCAATAAATCCTGAAGAAACGCCATATCAGACTCTCCTGCATACTAGCTCACTTGTCGTTTCGCCATAAAAGTCGTAACAAAACCAGACAAAGCATAAATTACAGAGATAACCAGAATCCCGACCGGAATGTTGTAAGTCATCGCTGCAAAGATAAATACGGCAATTGGCAAGACAAAAAATGGAACCCGCTTACGCTCTACCGTTTTAAAAGAATAGTATTTGATATTAGAGATCATCAGCAAACCGGTAATCACAATCGCAACGGCATTGATGATCTGAACCACTGAATCTTTAATATCGAAAATTTCCGGGAAATCTAAACCAACCCAGACCAGCGAAATAATCATTACGGCAGCAAGTGGGCTCGCAACACCAATAAAGTAGCGCTTATCAACCACACCGATCTGCACATTGAAACGTGCCAGACGGAAAGCCGCACAAGCGGTATAAACAAAACATGCCGCCAGACCGATCCGGCCCAACTCACTTAAGCCCCAGCTGTACATCAAGATAGCCGGTGCCACACCAAAGGCCAGCATATCCGATAGCGAATCAAACTGTTCACCGAACGGACTTTGCGCACCAATGGCACGTGCAACACGTCCATCCAAGCCATCGAGTAATGCTGCAATAAAGATCGCATAAATGGCTTGCTGAAAATTGCCATTCATACTGGCAATAATCGAGTAAAAACCTGCCAATAACGCTGCGGTTGTAATCAGGTTCGGCCATAGATAGATTCCTCGACGCTTAATTTTTTGCCCTTCCTGAGTATGCTCCTCTTCTTCCACCTCAAAGGTGATGCCATCAAAAGGCGCTTCGGTGGAAGAGTCACGTTCCGGTTTGCTTATATTTGTCATTCTTGTCGATCCTAGCTATGACCTGATCTTAAAAAAATTATTCGCCTACTAACCAGCGAACTGCGGCGTGACCACCAGTTTCCTGCATACGTAAATGCGGGAATAACCATTGAAGTGCTTCATCAGCATCTTCAGAGAACTTCCAAGGCGGATTAATCACCAACAGACCACAACCATTTAAACCAACAGGAGTATCGTCTGGCCATACACATATTTCACAGATCAGCTGACGGCGAATACCAGTCTTGAACATTTTTTTCTCGAAACGCTCAATCATGGCACGGTCTTTAATTGGATACCAAACAGCAAATACGCCTGTCGGCCATTTTTTATAAGCTGCTGCAATCAACTCGACTAACTGAGGGAAATCTTTACGTTCCAGCTCATACGGCGGGTCGATCATTACCAGACCGCGTTTTTCTTTGGGTGGAATGACAGCGAGCAAACCTTCATAAGCATCACGCTCATGCAGACCAGCACGCTTGTCAAAAATATTCTGATCAAGCTGCTGGAAAACATCACGCTGCATTTCAAAAATGGTGGCTTTGTCGATTTCACGCATGCCTTCAAGGGCAAACCACGGGGAACCCGGATACGCGCCTTTACCAAAACTTTCACGCATTTTTTCAACAATTTTTAAATATTGCTGTATGCCTTCAGGGGCATTGCGCTTAATCGAATCATCCAGTTTAATCAGGCGATGAATACCGTTTAAGAACTCACCAGACTTCTGCGCTTCTGAAGTCGACAAGTCATATTTACCTGCGCCGCCATGCGTATCAATATAACGATATGGCTTGTCTTTATTATTAAGGCGAGACAAAATCTGAAGCAATAACACGTGCTTCATGACATCGGCAAAGTTGCCTGCATGGAAGTGGTGACGATAATTCATGTTTCAATTATTCCTAAGATCAATAGCTATTTTAACATGAAAAACTGATTCGTTCAGAAACGATTATTGCTCTAAAATAGCAAACCTTTTTTACCACACGCTCGAGAATTGAAAAATGGAAGCAGTTGTCATCCCAGGGGATTGGAATGTTGATCAAATCTTAGATGATTTAGATCAACATGGCTTTAGTGTTGTTGACGGTGCTTATTCAATTGAATATCAACATGCGGTCAGTCAAGAATGCCTAAGTCACTTAAACGAATTTCGTGATGCCGCGATTCAAAATGGCGTAGTAAGCAACATCCGCAGTGATCATATCCTTTGGTTACAACCTGAATTTCAAATCTCTCACCAACATACCGAAACCCTGCAACGATTTTCTCAAGTTTTAAACCGCGCATTTTATTTGGGTATTAAAGATGTCGAAGCGCATTTTGCCTGCTATAACGCAGGTGAATTCTATGCTCTGCACCGCGATAACCCGCAAGGTAAGAATGGCCGCATGATTTCCTCGGTATATTATTTGCATGAAGAATGGCAAGATGATTGGGGGGGTGAACTACATTTACAAGATAAAAATGGACAGTGGCATGCGATTTCACCTAAGCCCAACCGTTTAGCATTCTTCCAAAGTAATTTATTGCACGAAGTATTAGTAGCCAAACATCAACGTTTATCCATTACCGCGTGGTTACGCTCAGATACCTCTTTAATCTAGCCTTTAAAAGCAGACAATCATCCTCATATAGCAATCATTAAGACACGAGGACTGCGTTCATGCGACCAACCACCAAAGAGATCATTGCACGCATTGGTGAAACAGATCAGCTATTTTTAAATGGCAATACCCCTGAGCTGGCGCTTGAACGGGCTGACCTTCGCCTGCAACTGGTAGCGATCAGTCAGTTACGTCAGGAACAGGTGCATTTCCTGCAAGAAGCGATTGTTCTGCTGGAACAAGGCCGAATCGAGTTTGAAGAAATGCCACTCGATCTGTATATCAATCTGTCATTGCATTTGGCTAAAGCCTACATGATCTATTTTGAACTCACAAAAGAAAATCGCTATGCACTGATTACCCAGCAGATTTTAAAACCGATGAGCCGTTATGAGCATGCGGATATCTATTTCTTCCTAGCATATGCCTCAGCAAGCAAAAAAGAACCGGCTATGACCCGTCACTGGTTAAATAAATACAGTAAATTGAACAATTTTGATCTGGAACTGGTAGATCAACATTCAGCATTTGCAGAATACCGTCAACAGGACTGGTTTATTCAAATTCTACACAGCCGGATGCATTAAAACTGCGAAATTATTCTCATAAAAAATGCCTCATAAATGAGGCATTTTTTATAACTAGTTTTATCTTCTTAAGCCAGTCGACGGCGATCGGCATCTAAGTGTAACTGTTGATTCAGTTCATCAACCCAAATTGCCCAGTCATCATCTTGTACCAAATGACTAATTAACAATGAACGCTGTGCTTTATTCCAGAAATGCGCATCATGCAATGAGATTTCCTTAGGTAACTGATGAGTACGTACATATAGCTCAATGGCAGCAGGACTATTCGGCAAACCGAGTTGCGAAAATAATAGGGGTAAGGATGGTTGCATTGTTCCGAGCATCTCGCCCTCCTTATATCAGTTAATTTGTAATTCTTTATAGAACCAACTTATAAGATAAGACAAAAAAAACCTAGTCCTGCGACTAGGTTTGTTTGTATCTTTTTGTATAAAAGTGGATTAAGCGCTTTGCTTATCACTCTCTACATGCAGCAATTGATTGAGCTTATCAATAATTACAATCCATTCGTCATCTTGATGCCAATGTTCACGAAGAAATGCACTCTGCCCTTCACTCCAAAATTCTGCATCTGGCAGAATAACTTCAGATGGAAGCTGATGGGTACGGGTAAATTCATCAATCGACCTTTCATCTGCTGGAAGGCCAAGTTGTTCAAATAATAATTCTAAAGTAGGTTGCTGTTCCAATACCATTTGATTGCTCCGTAATAGAAATAAAAAATAATTTGCTGCTAGTTTTTTTAACTTTCAGGGATGTGAGGAGGTCGGCAGATCACATGTACCTGAACCCTCTGCTTCTATATGCAATTGTTCATTCAGTACATCGACAAAAATGGCCCAATCATCATCTTGCTTCCAATGCCCAATTAGAAAGTCATGTTGGTTCTTGGTCCAAAAAGGTGCCTTATGTAATGGCACATCCATCCCGATCTGATGGGTTCTGATAAATTCATCGATTGCTTCAGGGCTTGAATCCAAGCCGAGTTGCTCAAAAAAAACTTCCATGGTAGGTCGCTGCTCTAACATCTCAGTACCTCCTCTTTTATTGATGATTCTGCTTACAAATTAAACGACTTATATAGAAAGTTCAGTTGTCGCTCTTTGACAGGATGTTATTTTTTGTTCTTAGGATATTCTGAAATATAAAAAGCACTCCATGTGGAGTGCTTTTTATATTTAATCTTAAAAGACTAAATTAGTTAAGCATGTCAGCAACTGCTGCGCGCTCTTCTTCAAGTTCGTTCAATGTAACATTGATACGTTCACGGCTGAATTCATCGATTTCAAGACCTTGAACGATTTTGTATTCACCGTTTTCAGTCGTTACAGGGAAACCGAACATTACGCCTTCAGGGATACCATAAGAACCGTCAGAAGGAATACCCATCGTTACCCATTTGCCGTTAGTGCCAAGAGCCCAATCGCGCATATGATCGATTGCAGCGTTTGCAGCAGAAGCAGCAGAAGACAGACCACGTGCTTCAATGATCGCAGCACCACGTTTACCAACTGTTGGAAGGAATACGTCTTTGTTCCATGCAGCATCGTTGATTTTGTCTTTCAAGCTTTCGCCGTTTACGTTTGCAAAACGGTAGTCAGCATACATCGTTGGAGAGTGGTTACCCCAAACCGTCATGTTTTCGATGTCAGAAACTGCAACACCCGCTTTTTGCGCAAGTTGAGTTAACGCACGGTTGTGGTCAAGACGTAACATTGCTGTGAAGTTTTTCGCTGGAAGATCTGGCGCAGATTTCATTGCGATATAAGCATTTGTATTCGCAGGGTTACCCACAACAAGCACTTTAACGTCACGGCTAGCAACTTCGTTCAGTGCTTGACCTTGACCGATAAAGATTTCGCCGTTTACTTTAAGAAGGTCAGCACGTTCCATACCAGGACCACGTGGACGAGAACCTACTAACAATGCATAGTCAGCATCTTTGAATGCAACTTTAGGATCATCAGTACCGATCATGCCTGCCAATAATGGGAAAGCACAGTCGTCAAGTTCCATCATCACGCCTTTAAGCGCTTGTTGAGCTTTCTCAACAGGAATTTCTAATAATTGAAGAATAACTGGTTGGTCTTTACCCAACATTTCACCGCTAGCGATACGGAATAATAGGCTGTAACCAATTTGACCAGCAGCGCCAGTAACGGCAACGCGAACAGGTTGCTTCATGTAATTATCTCCAATTGAGAGGATAGTCAATGCGGATTAAATAGCTGTTCTATCTAATCTTAATAATCATAAACGGCAAAGATTGTACTCCAATCCTTTCGGAGATGCATGTAAAAGCGAATGAATTCCAACAAAAGTCTGATAGGAAATATAAATTAATTTGGCTGAAAAGCTCAGTATGTACCTTTAATTGTAATGTTCTGAGGGCAGGTATTTACTACACTACTCGGACATTGCTTATATTGGCCATTGCTGCGATAGCAAACCTTAACGGCAGTCAGCAGGCTGACACTACGGTTGGTCTGGCAGTTAAATCGGATGCCGCTGGCGGGTAATTGCGGATTAATCTTAAGGAATTTTGTACGCAATGTATTAATCGACATGACCATGTTTTCTTGGTCTGTCAGTTCCTGTGGTACTTTCAGACGATCCGCATAATTAATAATGGTCCGAAAATACTGGCTGGCACTCATGGGAATACACCCCCCAATACTCTGCCATAAGCGTGCCCGTGAAGCCTCGTCCGGCATGACACGAGCCACCACCTTGGCTTGTAAAGGTGGAAGTGCGGATGAAGTCTGCGTGCTGCAATCCTGTTGACTGGTTTCAGGAAATAAGCCGGAGATATTCAAGGAATAACCTTCCAGACATTTTCGCTTTTTGGCCAATTCAGGATACAGACTGCAAAGTGCGGGAACCATCTGCACATCCATGATATAGCCCGTCGGTGCCGCAAGCGCAGGAAAACTTCCTCCTGCGACTATACAAGCAGAAAGCCATACTGATACTCGACGACTATTCATTAACTTCATGAATAATTCACTATCCCTAAATCATTAATTTTTATTGTGTACTACGTAGCGGAATTGCCTGCATACGTTTCCCGATTGATTGTGCTCCCTGGCCCAACAGGATGCCATAATGTGTCGCATTGGTCATGACATGTTTCACATAATCCCGTGTTTCTAATAAAGGAATGGTTTCCGTGTACTGATCTGCTGCTAGATTCTGGACGTCTGGCTGCCAACGGCGTGCACGATTCGGCCCGGCATTATAGCCTGCCGTTGCTAAAACAGGACTGTTACTGAGCTGGCGTTGAATCGTAGACAAATAGAAGGTGCCATAACGAACATTGGTATTCATGTCGCTTAATGCTGCCGGATTATAGGTTTCGCCCATCTGACGCGCGACCAGCTTGGCCGTATCTGGCATGATCTGCATCAAGCCACCTGCCCCGACATGCGAACGCGCCACGGTATTAAATCGGCTTTCCTGACGCATCAAACCATAAGCCCATGCCGGATCAACACTGGCATTCTGGCTATGGCTGACCACATAATTTCGATATGGCATTGGGAAACGGTAATCATAGTTGTGCTTATTCACTGTACGATCTGCAGCATAAATAGCACGGTCATGCCAGCCCATATCATGCGCACGTTTCGCTGCGGCAAGCAGCAGATCATCATCATGTTTCAAGTAAGCCTGACGCACGGCCCAGTTCCATTCACGGTTTACATACGCTGCTGAAGCATTGATATTACGCAAGGCAAAAGCACGACGGAAATGAATATCCTGATTCAGGCGTTGCATGGCCTGAGCAGAAGGCTGTGCGGATTTCGGCGTACCTAAGGTTAACTGTCCTAAGCGGTCACGTGCCAGCAGGTTATGATAATCATCACCAGTGGCCAGTTTTCGATAAATATCTTCAGCTGCTTTTTTTGATGCTCGGTCTGAGCGCTGTTCACTTGCACGAGCCAGCCAGTATTGCCAGCGGTCTTCCTGTTTCTGGGTCACACTCATCGCATCAATCGCCCGAATCAGACTTTCCCAAGCGCTAAAGCGAATCGCCTGACGTGCATAAATTTCTGCTTCTTCCGGACTAAATGGCAGGCCATAACTCAGATCCAGATAATTCAGGACTTCACGATTAAAGTTGTTTTTCATCACCGTGGTGCCACCGATATAGCCGACTACACGGTACAAAGCTTTTTGGATCTGTTCAGGGGTGCCTTCAGCAGTACGTCGCACACTCGAAAATGCTGTATTCAGATCACTATCCGCCAGTCGCCCCATGGCATAAACCAGATAAGCATGATCAGCAGTGGTCGCTTTGGGTGCCGTCCATAAATAGGCTGTCGGATTGGCCTGAATGCTATTAAGCTGCGCCAAAGAAAGGTTGAGGCCGATACTCTGGGCGGTCGCAATCGCCTGTCCAGACTGACCGGCACGCAATTGTGTCCAGAGTCGTTGCTGACGGTCTTCAATGGTTAATAAGGGACTGGACAGCATCATTCGACCTAGACCGGTACAGGATTCCGGTTGAGAATTGGTGGTCAGCCAGACATCTTTATATTCGGCATAGACTAGAGGATCACCACTTTTAGCACGTACCTGAGCAATCGCGCAGCTTTCTGCCTGATCTGGATTGGTCACATATTGCAGGACCGGCTGTGCTGCTGAAAAATCGGCCTGCTTTACTTTTTCTTCAACATAGTCTGCTGCCAGCTTTTCTGCCATGGCAGATTGCGGATAACGCTGGGCAAAATTAATAATCTGACTAGCCGGCTGCATGCCAAGATTTTGATTCAGAATCCAGTATTCCGGGTAGTAACCCAAGGCATCATTTTGCATGGCTGCACGATACTGTTGTAATAATTCAATATTTCCAGCATTTGCCGCAGTGAGTGCGTCATTAAATTGTTCTTCGGCAGCTTGAACGCCCATTGAACTCAGACAGGCCATCCCTACAGTGAATAATCTTGAATATTTATGTGTACTTATAATCTGTTTCAACATTAACTTAACTTCTATCATGTAGTTCGTGCCAGACAATTTTGTTCAACATCGGTGCTAGTTTATAAATTCTAGACCGACTCTACTGTTCTCTTATGTAACCTTATGATTCAGCAATATTAATTTTCAAACATTTTCTGTCCATAAATCAATATTTTCAGGCCACCAATAAAGGCTATAAGTTTAAGCGACTTTCCTGCTAAAATATGCGACTTCCAAAAAATTCATTCTGTGAATTGAATTCTAATTGACCTGATTCGCAGATTAATAAGGTCGTCCGTTCACAATTTAAACGTATTATCCCTAGGAGCCTTCATGACGGTTCAAACCTTCATTCCGAAGAGTGCCCCAGCTGCCTCAGAAAACACTGTTACCCAGCCAGCGCACACCCCAGCCCACGATGCTACAGTCAAAAAACTGTACATTGAAACGCAAGGGTGTCAGATGAATGAGTATGACAGTCATCGTATGGCCGACCTTTTGGGCGACTCACATGGCTATGTGCTAACCACTGACCCTAAAGAAGCAGATATTCTTCTGATGAATACTTGCTCAATTCGTGAAAAAGCACAAGAAAAAGTATTCTCTGAATTGGGTCGCTGGCGCAAACTAAAAGAAAAAAATCCGGATCTGATTATTGGTGTGGGTGGCTGTGTTGCTTCACAAGAAGGTGACAACATTCAGAAACGTGCCAATTATGTTGACATGATTTTTGGTCCACAAACCCTGCACCGTTTGCCGCAAATGCTGGATCAGCATTTTGAGCAAGTGGAAAAGCCAAAGAAAGATAAAATTAAACTGGTCGATATTTCCTTCCCGGATATTGAAAAATTCGACTTCCTGCCTGAACCACGTGTTGAAGGTTATAAAGCCTTTGTATCAATCATGGAAGGCTGTTCAAAATACTGTTCTTTCTGTGTGGTGCCGTATACCCGCGGTGAAGAAGTATCACGTCCGCTGGATGATGTCCTGGCAGAAATTGCAGGTCTGGCAGAAAAAGGTGTGCGTGAGATTTCACTATTGGGTCAGAACGTAAATGGCTATCGTGGTGAAACCTTTGATGGCAAGATCTGTACTTTTGCCGATCTGTTACGTTTAGTTGCAGAAATTCCAGGTATTGGCCGCTTACGTTATACCACGTCGCATCCACTCGAATTTAATGATGATCTGATTCAATGCTATCGTGACCTGCCACAAATGGTGTCACATCTGCATTTACCAGTGCAAAGTGGTTCCAATGACGTCCTTCAAGCGATGAAGCGTAACCATACGATTGATGTCTATATCGAGAAAATTGCCAAACTCCGTAAAGTCCGTCCGGATATGCACCTATCTTCAGATTTCATTATTGGTTTCCCGGGTGAAACCGACGACAACTTCGAAGAAACATATCAGTTTATTAAAGATATGGACTTTGATCATTCGTACAGCTTTGTGTATTCAAAACGTCCGGGTACGCCTGCTGCGGAACTTGAAGACACTACACCTGAACAGGTGAAAAAAGAACGTCTGGCAAAAGTTCAAAAATGGATCAAGCAATCCAGTATTGAGAAAACGGATGCGATGCTTGGCACCATTCAACGTGTTCTCATAGAAAAAGTTTCAGACAAGGATCCAAATGTCCTGGTAGGCACCGCAGATAACACACGTTATGTGACATTTATCGGTGATCCTGCATGGGTTGGACGTTTTGCCGAGATTGAAATCACTGAAATAAAAACACTCAATTTAGTTTACGGTGAGCTATTGAATCTTGAGCCTGACGTGGCGTAATGTAGGGATATAAGAACCTATCTCTATAAGGAACTCTCTTTGACAGCAGCGATTCGACGTACAGTAGCTTTTCCTGGAATTTCAATGGACCGTTTACAGAGCATGCTCGGTGCTTATAACGGTCATTTGAAGCAAATTGAACAACGTTTAGACGTCAAAGTTTCCCATCGAGGCGATAGCTTTTTTATTGATGGTGAGATCGATGCCGTTGAGAGAGCGGAGTTGCTCCTACAGCGACTTCATGAAGAATCTGAACAGAGCGGTCAGATCAGTGCAGATACCCTGCACTTGATGATCCAAGGCAGCCAAACCGACCGTGAATTGCAGGACAACCTGCATGATCAGGAACATACTGGTCTGGACAATGTCTGGCTACAGACTCGTAAAGGCCGTATCAATCCACGTGGTGCCAATCAGAAACGTTATGTACAACGCATTCTGCAAAGTGACATTTCTTTCGGTATTGGTCCTGCCGGTACAGGTAAAACTTATCTGGCGGTAGCAGCTGCAGTGGACATGCTGGAACGTAATGAGATTCAGCGTATCCTCCTGGTACGTCCTGCGGTAGAAGCCGGTGAAAAACTTGGCTTCCTGCCGGGTGATCTGTCACAAAAAATCGATCCATACTTACGTCCGCTTTACGATGCCCTGTATGAAATGCTGGGTTTCGAAAAAGTAGCCAAATTGATTGAACGTCAGATCATTGAAGTGGCACCACTGGCTTATATGCGTGGTCGTACCTTGAATCACTCCTTTGTGATTCTGGACGAAGCACAGAACACGACACCTGAACAGATGAAAATGTTTTTGACCCGTCTGGGCTTTGGCTCTCGTGCAGTGATTACCGGTGACGTGACCCAGGTCGACTTGCCACGTGGTCAGCAATCTGGTTTGGCTCATTCACTTCGTGTATTGGAAAATGTGAAAGAGATTCATATCACCCGCTTCCATTCCCGTGATGTGGTACGTCATCAGCTGGTTCAGAAAATCGTTGAAGCCTATGAAGGCTGGGATAGTGAACAACAACGTTTAAGTGCCGAAGCACGTGCCGAACGCAAAGCACGTCAGGAAGCTTTGGTCGCTGAAAATGATGCGGCAGCTGACGCCCAGCATTAATATTTACTTTTAAGGATTTGTTTTGAAACTTAGTCTTAGTCTACAACAGGATTTTCAGGCACCTGAACTCGTGATTAAGCGTGCCTATATCAAGAAAGTTGTAGAAACTGCTTTACGTCATATCGGTACACAAAGTGATTGTGAAATTGGTATTGCCTGTGTCGACAATGATGAAAGCCACAAACTGAATCTGGAATATCGCGGAAAGGACAAACCCACCAATGTGTTGTCTTTTCCAAGTGATCTTCCGGATGAAATGGCAGAAGTTTTGGATGCTTTTCCGATTGGAGACTTGGTCATCTGTATCCCAGTGGTATTGCGTGAAGCCGTTGAACAAGGCAAAGCACCTTTGACTCACTTTACCCATATGCTGGTTCATGGCACCTTGCACCTGATGGGCTATGATCATGAGACTTCAGATGAAGATGCAGAAGAGATGGAAGGCATTGAGATCGAGATTCTGGCAAAATTCGGTTTTGCAAATCCATATCTGGAAAGAGACTAAAATTTTCCGACTATAAAAAGTGAGCTTCGGCTCGCTTTTTTATGCCTGTAAATAGCAATCAAATCAATGCTATTTAATTCAACCAAAGCTGATAAAATACACCTCATAACAATAAAGATGATTAGCTAAAGTTCAGGATAAAAATGAAAAAGATTCTTCTCGTATTGCTACTCATGGGTACTTCCCTTCTATCTTCTTATGCAAGTTCAAAGACGCTATGTAAAGAAACCCAATTTCAAAAAGCAGATGAAGTCTGGACAGGTCATTATTATTTAAATGGCGTCATGGAAACAGGCTCTGAAATGCTGTTATTGCCTGAAGGTAAATTTAAATGGTATCTGACTTATGGAGCCCTAGATCAATATGCTGAAGGTAGATGGTGGAAAAATGGCAACTGCATCGGTTTAAAACCTGAGCGTAAATATAAAAAGCATCTGAGGATTTTTCCAAAGCATCTAAAAATTGAAGGCAAATTTTTAAATGTGATTTGGAACAGTTCCGGAGAACACGGTTATTATCATCGTGTGGAAGAATAATTTCAGAAATTAGTTAAAATTAGAAGTTACTATGCAATATGTAGTTATTTTTAAAGCTAAAATTAAGCAGTTAGACACAGATTACTTTGCCACTGCCCAACAGATGCGGGAAAAGGCCTTGACCCAGTTTCACTGTCAGCATTTTGAAAGTTTAACTGAAGGAATCACTGAGATTGCACTTTCCTACTGGAGCAGCCTGCAGGATATTCATGCCTGGCATCAGGACGCTGAACACCAGGCCGCGCAACAATTCGGTAAAGATAACTGGTATCGCTATTTCAGCGTGGATGTCTGTAAGGTATTACGCCATTATGAAACAGCGCCAGATTAACGCACTTCAAACTCGGCTTCTGCCGGATCAAAACGCCAGGTTCGGATAATTCGTAATTCTGAAATATCTTTCATTTTGGCATCGAAAGCACCAAACGGCGCAGCCTTACGTAATGAGGTTCGAGCAGCTTCATCCAATACAGTATGACCAGAAGATTCCAACAATCGAATCGCTCGAATACCCCCATTTTGATTCAGAATCACCATTAAGCGGACGTCACCCGCCAAGCGCTGTATACGGGCAGATTCAGGATAAAAACGATTCCCATAAAATTCGACTTTTTGACGGAATTTTTCCAGATAAGCTGCAGATACATCCTGCTTGGCTTGGATACCGTCAACAGTTTTAATTTTCTGCTGACGGCTAAAGTTTTTCTGGCGCTGCGTATATTGAGCTTCCAGACTCGCGACCATAGCAGCTTTGGCTTGAAACTGGCTGTTGAGTTCTTCCTGACATTTCTTGCGCTGATTTTCTTCTGCCTGTTTCTGCCAGCTTAGGGTTGTCATCAGAACTTTTTCTTCAAAGCTCAACTCTTGTTTTTGTTGCAGCATATCTTGGCTGTTTTGAAGCATTGCCTCTTTTCCAGCTG
Source organism: Acinetobacter sp. UBA3461 (assembly GCF_002381195.1). Taxonomy (NCBI): domain Bacteria; kingdom Pseudomonadati; phylum Pseudomonadota; class Gammaproteobacteria; order Moraxellales; family Moraxellaceae; genus Acinetobacter; species Acinetobacter sp. UBA3461. The sequence goes on from NZ_DFRO01000019.1 coordinate 14,040, forward strand.
TCTGATCCGGCATCGGCAATGGAGCATCACTGGACATACGATGCGCTTCACGGAACTGACCGGAACCTTGCTGATCTGTCTGGGCAAGAAAATCGGCATGCTCGATTTTGTCATTACTGACGCGCAGGCTGACTGCAATTTCCTTGGTCGAAGTATCCTGTTCCGATGGCATTCCAAACTGCAGCATTAAAATCATGATATGTAATAATGCAGCAATCCCTACAGCACTGCTAAAAATTGGATCTTTCCACCATGATTTAACCAAGGGCATCAGGGTCATTCTAGTCACATTTTCAGGCTCAGCCAGGAGCCTTTATCCTTAATATCTTGCAAAGAAAATTTTTCAATATACAAATATTGATATATCTTTCACTTTGAGTAGATAGTGAGAGCTATATCAAATCTTCTACGTTGTATAAACAAAACACTAAAAATGGTGCAATTTATTTTGCTAAACTGCAAGCACACGCTCTTGTATTTTTTATACTTTTCGACAAGATACATGCTATCAAAAATATAGTTGCCAGGATGCTTCCATATGCAAACCATCATTTCCAATATTTCCAGACGCATTCGCCAGGTGTATCAGAAGGCGGAAGGGTTTATTGAAGATGAACGCGAGTTTCCCCTCTCTCAGGTATTTTTGAATGCAACTTTTCAGCGTTTTGTGACTGATAACGTCAAAGCCTTAAAAGATCTGCATGCGGATCTGCATGATGACTGGTTACGCTTATATGCAACACTTGATTACAATGGCATGGTCATTACTCTGTCTGTTGACCTGAAACTGGTACAGATGGAGTTGAATAAAGACCGTCAGCTGATTGTTTTTGAACAGATTAGCGATACCCAAGTAATTGATGCTAAATACCCAAATGTATTCTATAAAGTTGGCGTACGTTGTGCCCTATTTTTCTATCAGCGCATTTTGAATAAAGATCCTCTCGGTATGATTTTGGAAAAGCTGGGTGTAATTAAAGTTGTTGATGACCTACTACATTTAGATCTTAACCGCTGGCTCGGTAAAAGCCGATCAGTGATTGATACTTTGTCTAAAGTACATGTCAATCATGCTGTATTACGTGAGGCTGAACTGGTCGTTATTGGAAATGTGAATCTAGCAGCCTTGTTCAGAAAGCTGTCTCAAGAAAAAGAAGAAAGCTGGGATGATACAGATGAATTCAGTGAAAATCAGGTCACCCCAATCAAGCAGAAACAAGATTCGTAAAGTGTTTAAGTTATGAAACAACAATGAAAAAAATGACATGAATGATACACTTCTGCGAATTTTATCAGTTCATTCTCCCTCCACATTTTAGTCTGATAATAAAAGCTTGGCAGAAGTGACTGACTGCCCTTTCATACAGGAAAATTCACTTATGGCACAACACTTAATTAAAACTATTGGTATGACTGCAGGACTGACTACAGCACTGGTATTCACAGGCATGTCCAGTCAAGCGTTTGCCATGAGCCCATTCCAGGCAACTTATCAGTTTAGCTATAATGGCAAGAACATGGGATCGGCAACACGAACCTTAACCAAGTCAGGCAATAACTGGACTTATGTATTTGCAGCCAAGGCTGCCGCGATTGCTTCTGCGACAGAAACCAGTCATTTTACTTTTAATAATGGCAAGATTAATTCTAGCAATTTTAGCCGTAGTAGTAAGGTATTGGTTAATAACAATACCATGAGTATCAAATTCAATCCGTCTTCTAAAACTATTCATACTAAAAAAGATGACAAGGCACGTTCATTTGCCTGGAGAGATGGTGCCCTGGATGAATTAAACGCCGAGTTACAGATCCGTGAAGACCTAAAAGCTTCTGGTTTAAAAAGTAATTATTACATTGCAGATGCTAAAGAACTGGAAGCACGTAAATTTGTTAAACAAGGTACAGAAAATATCAAAACCAATTACGGCACCTTTAGCACCATGAAGGTCGTAATGAAACATGACAAGCCAGGACGCGAAACCATCTTCTGGTTAGCTCCAAAACTTGATTATTTACCAGTCAAGGTAGCGCATGTCGATAAGAAAACTTCCTATGGTTTGTTACTCACTGGCTATAAAGGTCCAACGAACTAAGCATTTTTAACGATTTATGCTTGATTTTTTCCGGGTGCTTTTTAAAATACGCTTTTGCTTGAAAAAGCATCTGGTCTTGAGGATTCTCCCGTGCACGCACTAGAACAGAAAATCTTAGCTGAAGGTATCGTTCTATCTGAAGAAGTTTTGAAAGTTGATTCTTTCTTAAATCATCAAATCGATCCTGTTATGATGCAGCAAATTGGTCAGGAATTTGCGCGTCTATTTAAAGATGCTGGTATCACTAAAATCATCACTATTGAAGCATCAGGGATCGCACCTGCTGTAATGGCTGGCCTTGAGCTGGGTGTTCCAGTGATCTTTGCACGCAAATATCAATCATTAACTCTGAAAGATGATCTATATCGTTCTAAGGTATTTTCTTTCACCAAGCAAACTGAAAGTACCATTGCAATTTCTAAAAAGCACATCAACGCTGCTGATAAAGTACTGGTGATTGATGACTTCCTTGCAAATGGTCAAGCAGCTCTTGGCTTGGCAGACCTGATTCACCAAGCAGAAGCATCTGTCGTGGGTATTGGTATCGTGATTGAAAAATCATTCCAGCCGGGCCGTGACATTCTGCTTGAAAAAGGTTATCGCGTAGAATCATTAGCGCGTGTGAAATCATTAGCAAATGGTACGGTTGAATTTGTTCAAGAATAAAATTTCTCGAATTAAATTAAAGAAGAGTACTGAGGTGCTCTTTTTTTATATCCGTTTTCCTGAATTAAAATATTTTTAAGACAACTATATTCTTCTATTGCTTCGTTTTTTCCTAAAAAATTTCAATTAAAAAATAATCATTAATAGAAATTGCTTTACTTTCCGATAAGTAGACAATATTTTTTAAAAATTTTTATATAAAATAAGAGGCCTAACTATCTGCCAATAGTTAGACCTGTAAGAAAATCAGGCAAAGTTATATTATTCTCCTACTGTCACAGTAATACTTCCAGTATTTACTGCACCAATTGCAGTAGTAGTAATGGTGTTGGCCACACTATTATCTACACCTTCTGCAATCGCACTTACAGAGGCATCAACTGCTCCAGCATTATAAGCAATATTCGCTACACTATAATTGCTTAAAGTTTTATTAACTTCCTCATCAAAAGTCCTATCCAGTGTTGTGCTCAATGTATCTGAAATATCCGCACTCGTTGTACTCTCCGAAATATCTTCTCCAATCGTTTCGTTATTGATTTCACTAGTTACATCAGTATATGCCCAATCTAGGGTTTCATTAAGTGTATTTGAAGTCACTGTACTCAAGCTACCTTGCGCGATTTCAATACTACCTGTATTAGCTGCACCCATTGCTGTAGTTTCAATTGTATTTTCAACTGAATTGACCACATCTTGAGTATCTGTTCCAAGATCTGATCCTAAATTGGCATAAGCCTCTGTATTAACACTTGCATTAATATCAGCACTATTAACAGCCAGATTCAGGGCAGATCCATTTTCGACCTGCTGGGAAATTGCATCCAGAGATGCCTGTAAACCGGTATCTACCTCTACATTTGTGTCTTGAGCATATGCCATACCTGCACCAGACAGGAAGGTGACGGATAAAGCGATTGTTTTGATCGTGTTTTTCATCTTTGTTTTTCCTTTTCTAGTTTTGAAGCACTCCTCGCTAAGTACTTCTTTTACTAATGGGAGCGAGCCCACTTGTGAAACTATTAATCACGCAATGTGCTTGACCAATAGTTTTCAACAACTTCAGGATTGGCATCCCACAGCATGGATGTTTTCTCCTCATCTTTTTCTTTGCTGCTTTTTTCCTGCTTCTCTTTTTCCTCTAGCATTTTGTCTGAAGAGACTGGAGAATGTTTTTTACTGATATATTTAATGAGATCCTGTTTACTTATTTCAGGTTCTGGATCAGGATTTTGGATTACCTCGGATTCTTTGTTTTTTGGTTCTTTGGTATCTTTACTCGGTGTATTGGTAGATTTGTTTTTCTCTTGAGATTGCTGAATATCGTCCGAGGTTAATTCCTGAACCGGGGTACTTGAATCTAGATTATTTTGTTGCTGATTTTTTTTATATTTATGCAAAGCCACCGAACTTCGAGTTAAGTTTAAACGTCCAAATTCTGGTGGAATTTCTGCACGACACTTCTCGAACACTGGCGGTGGAACGACCTGACTCAGTAATTCAAAAGTGGCCAGATTCAACATCTGACGTAAAGCAAAATTCGTCGCTTCACGCTCACCTTTTCCGATCTGAATATTTAATAAGGTACGGCCGGTAAATCTTCCAGCGCTGATACCATAATCCTGTGCAGCAATCTGTTTCTGTAATGAGACATTCGCGACAACTTTACTGCTGCGTGTATCAGTCAGAGATAGATCCAAACCTACCATAATTCGGGTTTGACTATAATTCGGCCCAACACCTGCAATCTGCATGTCCAACCCGCCACCTGGAATAAAATCCAGGCTATTAATACTGCCCGTCACATAATAATCAGAGGCCTGGATTTGTCTTGGGTCACGAATCCCCCACTTGGCCTCACTTTCAATAATACGAGGATCACGCCGGTTCATTACACTGACCCCAGACTGAAATAAGGCAGATTGCACCATATCTCCTGCGCCTTGGGTCACCATTTTTCCACTACCACCATTGGTTACGACGTCTTTACCTGTCTGGTCTAAAATTGCACCTACAGAAAAGCTGATGTCATTGCGTAATTGCCCCTTTAAGCAAGATAAGGCCATATCAAATGGAGTAAAAATATCAGTAATTGGCGGACCTTGTACCAGCTCTACCGGCTTTGAATTTGAAGATGCCAGGCCGGTACATCCTGTCAAGGATTGAGTAAAAATCAAAATGATGCCGGCGGAAGATAAAGGCTTTCCATACGGGAAATTCAGCATAGTGTTTCTCCCGGCTGGTTACTCACATTTGGGCAGCGTGGTGAATTCCGATTGGAATTAGAACTCACTGGAGCTTCATTGAATAATTCACTGGAAATATTTACACCATTATCTGAGCCCTCCACCGTAATATTATTGGTTGGAGTATTCACAGTGCCGATAGAATTTGAAGAGGTGTTATATACGGTAGTTCTTGCTTTTCCAAAACTTTCATAATAATCAGACTCTCTGAGTTCAATCAGATTTGCCTGTGCCAGATGCTCATTAGAACGTGCAGGTGATGCTTTCCAGCGCTGAGTCCACTCATCTGATGTAGCATAAGCGTTGCTCAAAAAAAACAAACACAATAAACCCGCATTGATGACCAATATTTTCATACCCTTAGTATCCTCTGATTTAGTATGTTTATTCGTTTTCTGCTTAATTAAGATTTAATTTATCTGACAAAAATTAGATCATATAAAAATTTAAAAATTACATTTAATTATTATTCACATACTTTTTGATTTTTAATTAAATTCAAGCTATTGTTTTCATTTAATATTGATTATTTTGATCAATCCTTTTATTTATAAAAAATATTTTATAAATATTTTCAAACCATAAATTTATTTTTAAAAATTAGTTTAAATAATATTTTAGAAGTATTTATAAAATTAGAAAAAATACTTTAATCGAGGAAATATTTATGATGATTTTCACGATCATTTATTAATAATTTTTCATTTTATAAAAGTTTATATTTTAATCATCCTTAATAAATCACTTTATTAAGAAATATAATTAACCGATTATATGAAAACTATTATCTAAATACATTTTTTTGTTCTTTAAAAAATCTCAAAACAAAATACTCAATATAGATACTCAATACCTCTACTAAACAGTCCTTAATTTCAATTTATGATGATCATGTTATTTAGTGTAAAAAGATGACAAGTAAATTATTTTTTATAAGGAATAGAAAAGATACTTTGAAGATATTATTTTTAGTATCTTTAGATTATCAGACAGCTAAAAATTGAAAGAATTTCCAAGATGGATTTCGATATAAAATAATTTACAGCACAAATACAAAGCCTTATCAAAGTCTCCTCTACAATCAGATTGGCAGGAAATGTCCCTGACATCAAAATATAAGACAGACATACTGTAGAGCTGTCATATATCCACCTGATTAGGCAAAATGACAAATCATAAATAGGCTGAACATCAGCCCATAACAATCATTGATGGAATACCTTATGCAATGTCCTAAATGTGGCTCAACAGATATTGAACAACGTGATCATGAGCAAAATCTGAAAAAAATTGGCGGTCTACTCATGACCTCTGCAGGTGCAACGGCGGGAACTGTAGGTGGCGCAGCTTCAGGTGCGTCGATTGGTGCTGCGATCGGGACTGTGGCAGGCCCACTTGGTGTAATTGTCGGCGGAACAGTCGGGACTTTCGTTGGCGCAATTAGTGTTGGGATTACTGGTGGTGTGGTCGGTAACTTCTTGGGTAAAAAAGCTGGTGTAACCGTGGATCGCAACCTGTTTCTGGATTATCGTTGCCTGAAGTGCAAATACCGCTTTAATATTCAGGCAACAGCTGCTCAGGCACTGGAAGTGAATAAAGAAGATTCTGAGGAATCGAGTAATCAGGACAATAAAACCTGAAACTTATTGTCCTGATTGAGAATTATTAAGCCTGATTTAACTTTAAAGCTATTTCTGCCAAGCGCTTACCCTGTGCTTCACATAGTACCTTTTCATCCTGGCTTAGTGTCTGATCGTGGCGTGCACCACTGACATGGCTGGCGCCGTAGGGTGTACCACCCGTTTTAGTATTTGATAATGCTGGAACAGCATTACTTAGTCCCATGATCATCATACCGTGGTGGAACAACGGCGGAAGCATACTCAGTAATGTACTTTCCTGGCCACCATGCATTGCACCAGAGGCTGTGAACACGCATGCTGGCTTAGCATGCAAAGCTCCATTCAGCCAAAGACTGGTGGTCTGATCCCAGAAATATTTCATTTCAGCAGCCATATTGCCAAAACGTGTTGGCGAACCCACTGCCAAAGCAGAACAGTTCGCCAATTCATCTAGCGTACAATAGATATCCCCTTCCGCTGGAATACTCGCCTCTGCTTCTTTTACCACAGTGGAAAGATTCGGCACTGTTCTGACCTTCACTGCCATACCTGCGGATTCAACCCCATTGGCAATCAGATGTGCCATCTCTTTGACTGAACCATATTTGCTGTAATATAAAACAAGGACATAAGGTTGCATATGATGAATGTTCGATACTAAAAAAAGAAAACTATACGGTATTTTTCTGTTTTTTTGGGTAAGCTGAACCAGAAAATTCATGATGTATAAGAAATTGAGACAACAAGCGCATGATCGTTGAATACTTAAAGAAACTACCTTTTTATGAAAAACACTGGTTTCAATTTATTTTATTTGTACTTAGGCGCTTTGAGGCGGATCGTTGCCGTGAACAGGCAGGCTCATTAACCTATACTACTTTGTTTGCTGTAGTACCAATGCTGACGGTTTTTCTGGTGATCATCTCTTCAATTAAGGCATTAGAACCTGCACGTCAGCAACTTCAGGAAATGATCTATACCAATTTCCTGCCTAAGACCACCATTGCCTTTGATAAAGCCCTGAGTGCTTTTACTGACAAATCCAGCAATCTGACCATCATCGGGATCCTGTTCCTGTTTATTACCACCGTGATGATGCTGACCAGTATTGAAACAGTATTTAACCGGATCTGGCGTGTCACGGAAACACGTGGCGGGATTATCGGCTTTATGCGCTATTGGACCATTATTTCTTTGGGTCCAATTTTACTCGGTAGCGCTTTCGTGATTTCTTCAACTGTAGCGTCCATGAATGTACTGAGCAATAACTTTGCCGGCTACGAATTGAATGGTGCTTTTATACTGTGGCTCATTTCATTTTCTTTGACGATTATCGGCTTCTTTATCCTGAACTGGACCATTCCTAACCGCAGTGTACCGATCAAATCTGCATTCGTGGGCGGTTTATTTAGTGCAGTGGTCTTTGAACTCTTAAAGAACCTGTTTGGCTTTGTCATGTCCAATTTCACCAGTTATGAAATTGTCTATGGTGCTTTTGCAGCGGTGCCTATTTTCCTGCTCTGGATTTATCTGTCCTGGAATATTGTCCTGCTCGGGGTTGAAATCAGTTATGCAATTACGGCATTTGAATCAGGTCAGGATTGTAAAATCCATCCAATTCTAATGTTACTGGATTTACTTGAGCTGTTTTACCGCAAGCAGAAAACTGGAGAAAGTATTAGTGAAGCACAGGCACTCGAAGTTTTAGGACGAGATGAAATTGGCCGTCTGCCAAGCTATATCAGCATGTTTGAAAAACAGAATCTGATTAAACGTACTGAAGATAATGAATATGTCTTGGTACGTGATCTGGATCAGGTCAATTTCTGGGATTTTTACCTCAAACTTCCTTATGCTCTGCCACACACACATCAAATCGAAAATCTTCAGATCAATGACCTCTGGATGCAGCGACTACAACCCAAATTACGAGAAGCAGATCATTATTTAGCGGAAAATCTGGGTATTCCACTTTCAGAGCTGTTTAAGCAAAAGGAAATGCAGAATGAAGCTCAAACTCCACCCAAGCCTTAAACACTTTAATAAAAATCCTCTCTTATGAGAGGATTTTTTTTGGGAATTATATAAGTAAGTTTTTCAGTAAAAATTTTCACTGCGTTATTCACGCTTTCTTAAACACTATTGATAACCAATATTTTAAGGAGCTACTTTTATATTTTTCGGCTTTAGCCATCCCTGCAAACTTACTAACACAACACCCAGCATGACCATGATCGTGCCAATAATAAAGTTCATCTCAACTTCTTCATCCAATAACAGAATTCCAAAAATCATACCAAACACCGGCGTTAGAAAAGAAAATACACCCAGACGTGAAGCCAAATATTTTTTCAGCATCCAGAACCAGATCAGATAACTGGCAAAAGAAATGACCACTGTATGAAAAATCAGACTAGAAATAGATAAGGTTGTCCAGTTCACCGTTGCTTGTCCTGTCATCCACGCAAGTGGTAATAGCAACATGCCGCCCATCAAGAGCTGATAGAACAAAGTTTGTGTTGCTGGAGCTTCAGCTAATCGTGTTAATCGAACACTCACAGTGGTAGCAGCCCAAAATATACCAGCCATTAAAGCCAATAAATCTCCCCAAAGCATACTGGCTTGCATAGCCTGATCAGTGTGGGTACGAAATAAGAAACTCACCACGATCCCGCTAAACGCAACGAGAATTCCACCCCACTGTAATGGAGATAAATGTTCTGAAGGAAGTTTCCAGTGCAATCCCAATGCCACGAAAATTGGTGCGGTATATAATAATACGATGGTATGTGAAGCAGAGGTATAACGCAGTGCTTCAGCGACCAGGTAAAATTCTAAAGCGAACAATACCCCGACCAGCAAACCTGCCGGAAGATAGCTACGGCTCCATAGCTGGCGCCTTACACCTGCTTGGATCAAAGGATAAACCATTAATGCAGATAAGGCTGAACGTAATGCAATCTGCATCAAGGCTGAAATATCTGGTGCTGCCAGCTTGAGCACTACCTGCTGTAGTCCCCATAACAGACACAGGACAAACATGATTAACGAAGCTTGCGCATCAAGCGCTTTACGCTGCTCCACAATTTCAACTCTACGCACACTATCAAAGATGCACACTATAAATCTGTCAGAAATAAAAGATATACTTTAAAACAGACAAATAATCGCATTATTCAGGCAATCTAACGTGAGAAGCAATAAAACAGTCGCTCAAGATATTAAGCAACTTAGAACCAATGATGATATTGACGCAGCTCTGTGGATTAATTTTCGTGAAGACCCGGCTCTGTCAGTCTATCCATTGCATGATCATGCTTGGGGAGAGTTTATCTATGCTTTTAATGGCATCATGGAAGTGAAAATTGGGCATATTGATTATATTACCCCTCCGCCTTACGGTGTATGGCTACCACCTAACTTACAACATAGTGGTTTAAATCGTACCGATGTTTCACATGGAACTTTTTATATTCATGAAAGTTTATGTACAGGTTTACCAAATCAGCCGGGAATCTTATTAACCAGTCCTCTGGTCACTTCACTCTTGCAGCATTTAAAATTACATCCGACTAATGTAAGGTCAGAAGAGCATCAACGTTTATTACACGTGCTGCTTGATCAACTTAAACAGGCACAGATGATTGGCAGTTATTTGCCGCATACTGAACATCCTCAACTCAGGAAAATTCTGGATTACCTACATCAAAATCCAGAGAATAACAGTACCTTGCAGCATTTGGCAGCTATGCATAACCTGACTGAACGCACCTTGGCGCGCTACTGCCAGAAGGAGCTGAGAATGTCACTCAATGAATGGCGGCAGCGTCTGAAAGTCATCAAAGCCATGTCGATGCTGAAACAGCAAAAAACTGTAGAAAATATTGCCTTTGATCTGGGCTATGCCAATGCCTCAGCCTTTATTCAGATGTTTAAGCGCTGGATGGGCTATACACCCGATCAATTCAGGAAGATTCATCAAGCCAGTTAAAAATTTTAAATAAAAATAAAGGAGCCTTTCGACTCCCTTATTTCCACATAAGATTCAGCTTATTTCACAAAGGTGGTCCAGATATATTCCTGGTTTTTACCCTTTAAGGTCATTTTCAACTGTTCACCGGATTGCAATGCTGCTACACCCGCCGGCGTACCAGTCATTACCACGTCCCCTTCTTCTAAGGTAAATACCTGACTGATATCTGCCAGCAATGTTCCCACATCAAAGATCAGTAAAGCAGTATCGCCTTTTTGACGCAGTTCATCATTTACGTGCAGCGTATAGTGTACATCTTTCCAGTCATTTACTACGTCTTCAACTGACACCCAGTCAGAGAGCAGGCAAGCGCCATCATAAGCCTTGGCACGTTCCCATGGCTGGCCTTTTTTCTTAAGGCCATCCTGCAAATCACGTAAAGTCAGATCCAGACCCAAAGTCACAGCACCCACTGCTTCTAAAGCTTTTGCAGGATCAGTTTCATTTTTCAGGGTACGGTCAATACGCAGGCTCAACTCACATTCATAATGACAGCTGCCCAGATCACGATTCCATTCAATTCCTGCATCCAGATCACCTAATGCACTTGGTGGCTTGATAAACAGGACCGGTCGGTCCGGAATGGCATTACCCAGCTCTTTGGCATGATCTGCATAACTGCGGCCGACACAAACGATCTTGGATGGACGTATACTCATGATTGACTATTTTCCCTTTTAAATGTTGAAATTATTTCTTGAAAGTACGTTCGAAAATGCTTTGTTCGGTGGCATCGGCAAAGGCGCGTTTAGGTACGATCACCACAGTACGATTTTTAAGTTCCAGCATATAGGTCAGCTTGCCTTTGGCAAAGTTTTGCACTTCACTGTAATGCACGATCTTGTTGCGGCCATTATGGAAGATTTCGGCATGGTCCTGATACAGGTCAATACCCTGCTCGCTCTTGCCGAACTGGTATTTCACAAACTGGCGTTTGAACATCATCGGCAGGAACCAGTAACGCATGATGCCCTGTAAAAGCAGAAAGAATGCACCCAGTGCCACGTAATAACGCCCTACCCCATCAAAGCCCATAGAAAAGCCCCAGATGATGATCCCGACACTTACCAAAGGAGTCAGAAATCGGCTGATCTGCTTTTTGCCAAAAGTAGCCAAAGCAAATCCATCCTGAGATTCTTCTAAAGTCAGAAAATAGCGGGTTGATAAAGTCGGTGCTGACTCAGTCATAGCATCACATCAAAATATAAAAATCCTTGGCTCATACTATATCAAATTCACTGCTATCCCCATTAGCAAAATGTATTCGGAAATGAATTACATATCTTTGCTTCCGCTCATTATAAAAATCGTTTTTAATCCACAACTATCAGAATAATAAAATGCACAACAGGACGTTGTATGAAATCATTAAAACCGTGTCTGATTTTTTGCCTCTGCATGACTTATATTCCTTTCAGCTGGGCGAAAATTATTCCCTGGACGCCGGCACTTCCGAGCAGTATCGATGTCTTTTCCGGTAGTCCACAGCAGCTAGCGGATTTGACCGGTGACCGACTATTCATCTATGCACATCCTCGACAATCCTTACAGCTTCCGACCTTTAAGCAGGCAGCTGCTCAAAGTGTACAATTTTATAGCAGTGCGGTGATATTACCGATTCCTGAGGCTCAGGTTAAAAAACATCTTTTAAATTATCAGGGCTATGCCGGCCTGTTTCCAGCGCTCAAGTCTGCTCAGATTCTGGAGTCCCGCGGACACATCCAGCAGGTGCGTTATCAGGTACATATTCCTACGCCCATTCCAGTGCTGAATTTCAAGGAAAATGTGGTGATGCAGCATCATGTGTCAGAAAACAGTATTGAAACTTTGATTGTGGATGCCCCGATTCCTTATGGTGCTGGTCGGCTGGAATGGTTTGCACTTGGAGCAAATAAAACCTTGGTCACCGTGACACAATGGGGCGACTTAAATCAGCCGAAAGGCTTTCTGTTTAGCAAAATTTTAAATACCTTACCTGAAGCTAAACTGGGTATCCCTGCTGGTACCAATGCGTTCCTGCTTGAAGCTTTACAGCAACGTTTTAAATCCCAGTCGAGCATTCCATTATCTGCAAGCCAGATCCCTCAAGTACATTTTAATACCGGGCAAATTCAGAAAATCACTCAACTGAGTCAGCAGTCTGCCCAGCCTGTCAGCTTTATTCTGCCTGCACGTCAGCTCAAATATGGTCAAACCTCAGAAAACATGCGTTTTAGTAGCAGTTTTCATTATTATCCACAACCGGTTCAGAAACTGCAGCCCTGGCTTGCAGTTGATGCCAGTCAGCAATTATTCCCACGACAGATTCGTAAAGTGGAACTCAATCCAGTGAATCGTCAGCAGATGGATGCCAACTATAAGGTATCGGTTGGGTTGGGAGTGATCCAGATTCCATTCGATTTTAAGCTTCGTTATCAGCAGCCCTCACCTTTGCAAAGCCAGTTTGATGCGATTGGCGGAGATTTAAAATTTGTAAAGGCAGGAATGAAACTGCTGCCACAAGCTCATGGCACTTTATTTCAAATGACCAGCAGCATGAAGATTCATGATCAGGCCCCATTTTTATTACGTGCCATGCGCAGTATGCCTTATCACGATATTCTGCCAGCAGTTGGAGCAAATACGGTCTATGCACTTAAAGTACAGCAAAAGCTGAAGTAAATTCAAAAGCAGTTATTGTTTTTTTATATCTATAAATCAAAAACTACAGACGTAAAAAAACCGCATCAATGTGCGGTTTTTTTTGAGAATTCTTATCAAGATTGGTGCGCTCAGAGAGATTCGAACTCCCGACCCCTTAGTTCGTAGCCAAGTGCTCTATCCAGCTGAGCTATGAGCGCGACGTCTTGATGGGGTGCATTATATATGTTTTTCTAAACTTGTTAAGTCTTTTTTAATAAAAACCCAACCGAACGTACAGTAAATAAACGATATGGTTAAATTCAGGTTTTATCGGTGAATTTTTCCTGTAGATTTATACCTAAAAGCAATTAATAGCGTATCAGCTTTCGACCTTAAGCTAGTTTAGCTATCAGATTCATAGCGGCATAGTGAAAATTAAGCACTGGCATTTGAGCCTAATTCCAGAAAATTTCAGGCACAAAAAAACCGCAACATGTGCGGTTGATTGTTCAAGTTGGTGCGCTCAGAGAGATTCGAACTCCCGACCCCTTAGTTCGTAGCCAAGTGCTCTATCCAGCTGAGCTATGAGCGCGTAACTTGTGTGCCTAGGTTGGCAATACGTTTTTCTGCTTAACTTACTTGGTGCGCTCAGAGAGATTCGAACTCCCGACCCCTTAGTTCGTAGCCAAGTGCTCTATCCAGCTGAGCTATGAGCGCGCGACATAAGTAAGCGTGGCGGTGAGAGAGGGATTCGAACCCTCGATACAGTTACCCGTATGCGTCCTTAGCAGGGACGTGGTTTCAGCCACTCACCCATCTCACCGTAACGTGCCGCCATAATACAAATTTCGGCATAGCACTGCAAGCAAAGCTTTAAAAAAAAGTGCAGTTTTTTGCTCGATTAAATACTTTTTAAACAATTTATCTGTTTTTATACACTTATTGTGCGAAAAAGCTCCGCTTTCTATCCAATAGTCGAAAATCCGCCGAAAAACGGAAACTTAAACAGATTATTGCAATCATTTACGTGCAGTCTGAGCGCACATGTCTTATGCTAATCCCATCTCCTAGGAAAATTTAAAGACATGATGAAAAATTGGGTCGATCCTGAAGCAAAAGCTGAAGCTGAACGTTATGACAACCCTATCCCAAGTCGCACGCTGATTTTAGAAACCATAGAAAAGAATAATGCCCAGTCGCATGCCGACCTGGTGGAACATTTTGAAATTGCAGATCAAAAAAGTATTGATGCCCTGAGTCACCGCCTGATTGCCATGGTGCGTGATGGCCAGTTAATGAAAGATGGTTATAAATTCCAGATTGCTACTGAACAACCGGAATATGAAGCCACGGTGTATATCAATTCTAAAGGCATGGGTACAGCCAATATTTCCGGTCAGGATGATCTGTTACTGCCCGAGCGCGAATTGCGCCAAGTCTTTAATGGTGACCGCGTTAAAGTCCGCCAAACTTCAGTCGACCGCAAAGGTAAGGCCTGGGGTTTTATTACTGAAGTGGTACAACATCGTGTCAAACAGGTTATTGGTAAAGTCTGCCAGCATGAAGGTGAATATTTCGTACAACCTGCCAGCCCGAATGCACATCAGCCGATCACCCTAGAAAAAGAACTGATTGAACATGCTCAGGTTAAAGTTGGTGATTCGATTCGTGTTGCGATTGATACTTATCCAACCAAAGAAGAATTTGCGACTGCGCATATTATTCAGTCAATGGCAGATAAAGCAGATACGGAAATCATCATTCCACAAACCATTCTGGAATATGGTCTGCCTTACGAATTCCCTGATGAAGTCATCAAAGAAGCAGAAAGTTTTAAAGAACCCAATGCTAAGGATCGAGAAGGTCGTATCGACTTGCGTGACCTGGCCTTAGTCACCATTGATGGTGAAGATGCTCGCGACTTCGATGATGCGGTGTATGCAGAGAAACGTCCTGGCGGTGGTTATCGTGTTGTCGTGGCAATTGCAGATGTGAGCCATTATGTCCGTGTTGGCAAGCCACTGGATGACGAAGCTCAGGAACGTGGTACATCGGTTTACTTCCCGCATTATGTCTTGCCGATGCTGCCTGAAGCACTCTCCAATGGCTTATGTTCCTTAAACCCGAATGTTGACCGTCTCTGTATGGTCTGCGACTTAAAACTTTCACGTGCAGGCCGTGTGACCAGTTTTGAGTTCTACCCTTCTGTGATGCATTCCAAAGCGCGTCTGACCTATAACCAGGTTGCACAGTATTTTGATGGTGACAGTAACGCGATTACTGAAGATCGTGATGTACGCAAATCACTGAATACACTATTCCAGCTGTATCAGGTGCTGAAAGAATTGCGTGCGGATCGTCATGCCATGGAATTCGAAACTGTCGAAACCTATATGACTTTCGATGAGCTGGGTGGTATTCAAGAAATTCTGCCACGCACCCGTAATGATGCGCATAAGCTGATTGAAGAGTGCATGTTGCTCGCCAACGTGGCGGCGGCAGAATATGCGCTGAAAAATGAAATTCCAATGCTGTACCGTGTGCATCAGCCACCAGAGTTTTCCCGCATTCAGAAAGTACGTGACTTCGTCAAGCTACTTGGTCTGAAATTCCCGGAACAACCCACCCAGAAAGATTATCAGGAAGTGATTGAAGCGACCAAAGATCGTATTGATGCACCAAGTATTCATGCAGTCCTGTTACGCTCAATGATGCAGGCCTACTACGGCGCGAAGAACAATGGTCACTTCGGTCTGGCATATGATGCCTATACGCATTTCACCTCGCCGATCCGCCGCTACCCTGACCTGTTGTTACATCGGGCGATTAAAGCGCAGTTGGCACAAAAACCATATCCTATTTCGGGTGCATCGCTGGATGATGCCGGTGAGCATTTCTCTTCAACTGAACGTCGTGCTGATGAAGCTTCACGTTCTGTAACGACCTGGTTGAAATGTCACTACATGCAGCAACATCTGGGTGAAGAATTTGTTGGTATTATCAGTGCGACTGCAGAATTTGGTCTGTTTATTACCCTGAAAGATCTCTATGTAGATGGCATGGTACATGTCAGCCAGCTCGGTGATGATTTCTTTGTCTTTGATCAAAGCAGCCAAAGCCTGGTCGGTCAGAACCGTGGGCAAATCTTCGGTCTGGGGGATGAAGTCAAGATCAAGGTTGCAGGGGTGAATCTGGAAGAACGTAAGATTGACTTTGAACTGGTACAACAGTTAACTCATGCTGGCCGTCAAATCCGCGCCCGTGCCCCCCGTGTCGCAGAGAAAAAGCCTTTAGTCCGTCCGGAAGCGACTGAACAAGTCTTTGGCAAACATGAACGCGAGTCCAAAGCCAAAGATAATACAGATGGAGAACAACCCATACGACGCAAAAAAGACAAAGGAAAACCCAGTTCCTACAGCAAAAAGCCTGCTAAAAAATCTGCAGGAAAGCCTGAAACAAAGGATAAAGGTAAAGTAAAGAAAAAGGCCAAAGTGAAAAAGAAAAAATCCAATGCAAAGCCAAAGGGTGAATAATTTTCACAGTTAAAAAGAGCGCTACGGCGCTCTTTTTTATTTTGTATAGACCTAAATCTAAACAGCTTGACTAAATTATTGGAAAAGATATCTTTTAACGTTTTTAAAAGGGGTAACAAATGAAAAAGATTCTAACACCTATTCTAGCTGCATCATTTCTCTTCAGCGCAGGGTGTGCAACTATGTTTAATGGGTCAAGTCAAACTGTAAATATTCGCAGTAATGATGCCGAAGCTAAACTTTATGTGAATGAAGAATATATGGGGAAAAATAACGCCGTTTATACTTTTAAAAAGAAAGAAAATTATGTACTAAAAGCTGAAAAAAATGGCTGCAAAACAACAACAGTGATCCCTCAGAAAACTTTTGATCCTACTACTCTTCTAGGTGTATTTATTGACTGGGGTATTATTTCTATTTTAGTAGTCGATGGTGCTGCTACAGGCGCATGGCAAAAATTTAATCAAACAAGCTACATTGTAGATCCTGACTGTTAAAATTTAATAGCCTATAATTTTATATTTATAGGCTTTTTTAATAATTTTCATAGAAAATTTCTTTCTCTCAATATTCAAATAATAAATACCAGTTTCACCTTGATTT
>NZ_DFRO01000022.1:0-18134 GCF_002381195.1 Acinetobacter sp. UBA3461
GGGGGTGTTTTTTTATGCGCGGGGTTTAGTCAAATAACTGTTGTTTATATGCTATTTCGACTGAAATATCACATAAAAATAAACTTGAGAGGCGTATACTGAACCGGTCTAAGGAGCGGATATGTCCCCAAATTCATCTTCAAGCCATATTAAATATGGCTCTTCTGCTTTTAAAGCGATGCTCTTTTCCTTATTTCTTGCTGGCTTTGCCATTTTTTCATCACTGTATTGTGTACAGCCCATGATGCCGATTCTGGCTGATTATTTCCAGGTCAGTCCGACTCAAAGCAGTTTTCCACTTTCATTTTCTACCATTGCATTAGCTGTTGGCCTGAGTTTTACTGGACTCATTTCTGACCGTTTTGGCCGTAAGCCGATTATGGTCTGGTCTTTATTTTCAGTTTCAGTATTGTTGTTACTGAGTGCTGTATTGTCAGTTTGGTCAGTATTTCTGGCTACCCGAGTATTAATTGGTTTAACCGTGAGTGGCGTGGCCGCAGTGGCGATGACCTATATTGGGGAAGAGGTGGCCGCGAAAGATGTTGGTTTTGCCATGGGACTCTATATTTCTGGAACTGCGATTGGCGGTATGAGTGGCCGTTTGCTTGCAGGAGTATTGGTAGACTTTATTTCTTGGCAGTCAGCGACTTTAATCATTGGACTAATTAACCTCTGTATTGCGACAACCTTCTATTTCTTATTGCCTAAATCCAGGAATTTTCAAGCTTATCCTATTAAATTGAGCCGCTTCATTACTGCATTTCAGCATAATCTTAGTGATCCCAAGCTGCGAATCTTGTTCTTACAAGGTTTCATCCTGATGGGCTGTTTTGTTTCAGTCTTTAATTATCTCAGCTATCGCCTGATTCAGGCACCTTTTGAGCTGTCGCATGTCTGGATTGGGGTAATTTCGGTCACCTATCTGGCAGGAATCTATAGCTCACCTCGTGCGGCGGCATGGAGCCAGAAATTTGGACATTTCCAAGTATTGGTGGCCATGCTTGCCAGTATGTTGCTAGGACTAGTGTTGATGCTAGTCAATAGCTTGGTGCTGATCTTTATTGGTCTGCTCATTTTTACATTTGCATTTTTTGCTGCACATTCCACGGCCAGTAGTTGGGTGTCTGTGCAATCTTTACAGTATCGTGCTGTAGGATCATCACTTTATTTATTCTGCTACTATCTTGGGTCCAGTGTGCTTGGCAGCTCGAGTGGTCTGGTCTGGGAAAATACCGGATGGTTCGGCCTCAGTTTATTCATCGGCATTATTTTGATAGTCGGTTTATTGGTAGCTCAACAGTTAAAACCTAAAATAAGCAGACTAGAAACAGAATAAGCATATATTCCTGATTAAGGTCTTAAAGCTAATATTGTATAAATTATAATCAAGCAACCTCAGCCGAATTCATGCTAAAATGCTCAGCTTTCATCTTTGATCTATTTTTTGATCTTCCATCTGCCAGCCGAGAATTGCTAGCCATGTCTACTGCTTATACCATGCAGACAGCGCCTACAGCGTTGTTTGATTACGACAAATATTGGGCGTCGTGTTTTGAACCTGCGCCATTTTTGCCGATGTCACGCGAGGAGATGGATCAACTCGGCTGGGACAGTTGCGACTTTATTTTAGTCTGTGGCGATGCCTATATTGATCATCCTTCATTCTGTTCAGGCATTATTGGCCGTACCCTAGAAGCGCAAGGCTTCCGTGTCGGGATTATTGCGCAGCCAGACTGGACCAATGTTGAAGCCTTCCGTGTATTGGGTAAACCAAACATTGCATGGGGTGTGACAGCAGGTAACATGGACTCGATGATCAACCGTTATACGGCAGATCGCAAGATTCGTTCAGATGATGCCTATTCACCAGACAATCAGCCAAACAAACGCCCAGACCGGGCGGCAACCGTGTATTGCCAGCGTGTGCGTGAAGCTTATCCAGATGTACCGGTGCTCTTAGGTGGTATCGAAGCATCACTGCGACGTATTGCACACTATGATTACTGGTCAGATAAAGTCCGCCGTTCTGTATTGATGGACTCTAAAGCCGATCTTTTGATGTATGGTAATGGTGAGCGTTCAATTACTGAAATCATGCACCGTTTGGCGCGTGGTGAAAAAATCCAAGATATTACTGATGTTCGTGGTACAGCGTTTATTGTGAATAAACACAATCGCCCATCGAAAGCCAAATTTGTTGAAATCGCATCGAATGATGTCGATGCGATTGGCCGTGTCGATCCAATTATTAACCCTTATGTCATGACTGAAGATATTGAAGGTTGTGAGATTGAACAAGGGAAGGACTCGAGCCAGTACCAGGGTTTCCAAAAAGAACATGTAGCCAATCCAATTGTACGTGAAGGCGACAATTTGGACGAAAATACACAAATCGTGCAGTTACAATCGGCATCGAAAGCGATTAAACATAAATTACCGCCGCGTGAATTGGCTGTGATTCGTTTGCCTGCTTTTGAAGAAGTGGTGAATGATCCGGTGCTTTATGCACATGCTAACCGTATTTTGCATCTGGAAACCAATCCAGGTAATGCGCGTGCTATGGTTCAAAAGCATGGTGAACGTGACGTATGGTTAAATCCACCGCCAATTCCGTTGACTACGGAAGAGATGGACTACGTGTTTGACCTGCCTTATGCACGTCTACCACATCCATCATACGGTAATGCACGTTTCCCAGCCTTTGACATGATCAAGTTCTCTGTGAACATCATGCGTGGCTGTTTCGGTGGTTGTACCTTCTGTTCAATCACAGAGCATGAAGGTCGTATTATTCAGAACCGTTCTGAAGAATCGATTCTGCGTGAAGTGGAAAAAATTCGTGATACAGCACCAGGCTTTACTGGCATCATTTCGGACTTAGGTGGCCCAACAGCCAACATGTACCGTTTGGCCTGTAAAGATCCTGAGATCGAAAAGAACTGTCGTAAGCCTTCGTGTGTGTTCCCGGGAGTATGTCAAAACTTACATACCGACCATGCGCCACTGACGCAGTTATACCGTAAAGCACGTGCATTACCAGGTATTAAAAAGATTCTGATCGGTTCAGGTTTACGTTATGACCTTGCGGTTTTAAACCCTGAATATGTCAAAGAATTGGTGACGCATCATGTCGGTGGTTACCTCAAGATTGCGCCAGAGCATACCGAAAAAGGTCCGCTCAATAAAATGATGAAGCCTGGCATTGGAACTTATGACCGATTCAAGCAAATGTTTGATCGTTATAGTAAGGAAGCAGGCAAGGAACAGTACTTGATTCCTTACTTCATTGCAGCGCATCCGGGTACAACCGATTATGACATGATGAACCTTGCGATTTGGTTGAAGAAGAATGGTTTCCGTGCTGACCAAGTACAAACCTTCTATCCATCGCCAATGGCAACGGCAACAACTATGTATTACACCGGTAAAAACCCACTGGCGAAAGTGGCACGTTACACTGAAAATGTCGACATTGTGAAAGGTGAAAAGCGTCGTCGTCTGCACAAAGCTTTCTTGCGTTACCATGATCCAAATAACTGGCCTTTACTGCGTGATGCCTTGCGCGAAATGGGCCGTCAGGACCTGATTGGTAATTCGAAACAGCATCTGATTCCGACCTATCAACCTGCAGGTGTGGATGGTCAGTATCAGTCAGCACGTAAGAAGAACTCGACTGTTGCAGGCGATTCACAGAAACGTACCGGTCAGGCAGGCAATCGTGGACAAGGTCAAAGCCAAGGACAGAACAATCGTCCGAAGAAAGGGCAGATCCTGACCCAGCATACCGGTTTACCACCACGTGAAACTGGTGATGCGAAAAAGCCTTTTGGCGGTTCTAAAGGCAAAGCCAAATCAAAAAGTCGTGCCTAAATCACTTAAAAAAGACACTTCGGTGTCTTTTTTATTTTTTGCTGATTTTTTATTAAAAGAAGTCAAATCTAAATTAAAAAATAATTAAATTAAGATATTTATTAGAAAAAACTGTTTAAATATTACACTTTATCGGAATTGTAAGACAAAAAGAGGAAAATGCTCTTGCTTAAATTTGAGTGGCTGATTTAGAGTGAGAGTGAGTAAGGAACACATTACATTTCCAGTACACGGAATTTTTTAATCTCCCGAAATGTAATGCCCTTATATAAGTTTTGATACCGGATGTTGCAGTATCTAAGCAAATTGGTTGTACCGTGATTTTCGGATGAAAATCGATCTATACTGACAACAATAAAACAAAAACGATTATAAGAATGCAGAAAGGACTAACGCATGGCCACCTATATCATAATTGGCAGTTTTCTGCTCTTGTGCACCATCCTAATGGCATATAAGAGAGTACAGAATAGCGGCAAGCAGCAAGACAGTGTGCTGAAGCAGCGCGCCATTTTTAACCTGAATCAACAGTTGACTTACACCCGTCTAAAGGAAATTCTGCCAGAGAACATTATTTTGGCCCATGTCTCCTATGATGCGCTGTTGACCACCAAATTTTTTCGTACCCGTAACAAATATCGCAATCTGGTCGCGGACTTTGTGGTTCTAGATCAGGATCATCTGGTCGTTGCCATCGTGGCCGTGGACGATCCGATGATTTTGAAACGCCCACAACAATCCCAGTATCAGGATGCCTTGCTGACTATGGCAGGCTATCGGGTAATCCGTTATGAAGATATTCCGGAATATCATCACCTGCGTCGTGACTTCCTGAATGAACAGGGTGAGGAGGACAGTCTAGTCAATCCGAATAACCTGACTACACTAAAGAAGTTTCCACTTTACTCCGCTCTGGAGCGGCCTAAAGTAAAGACAGTGAGTTAATACAGCTGGCACAAATAAAAAAAGCATGCAGATCGCATGCTTTTTTATTGGAAGATAAGTTCTATCGGCATTATTCCGGTTTTACTGCGACGACGGTCAGTTCGACCAATACCCGTGGATCATACAACTTGGCTTCTACACAGGTCCGCGGCAGGGCTTGAATATCAGCTACCCATGCATCCCACACTTCATTAAAAGCTGCATAGTCACGCTCAATATCTTTGAGATAAATGGTAACTGACATGATGTGGCTCTTATCTGTTCCCGCATCTGCGAGAAACTGATCAATAATGTCCAAAGTTTGCTGTGTCTGACCTTTAATATCCAGATCAAAATCACTGGCCAGTTGACCTGCCAGATGAACGAGATTGCCTGAAATCGCGATTTCAGAGAAGCGTTGAGACACATGCAAACGTTGAATAGTCATGAGTTTAATCCTGGGTTTTTGGCATCAGGGCAGCAACCAATGCAGTTAGTAGACAGCCCACAGCAAGATAGATGGCTACATAATGCCATGAACCATCCCCCCAAATCACTAAGGAAGCCGCAATCATTGGGGTAAAACCACCACCAATAATACTCGCCACCTGATAACCCACACCGGCGCCACTATAACGATACTCGGTACCAAACAGTGAGGTAAAGATGGGTTGATGCACACTCACTACCATGTCATGCGCGATATTGGCCAGTAGAATTGAGCCAACAATAATCATCCAGGTATTTTGAGCATCCAGCGCCATAAAGAACGGGAAAGCCGACAAGGCACCGATTAAACCGCCCCAAACACACATGGTTTTATGGTTAATTTTGTCTGAGATCCAGGCAAAGAACGGAATACTGACACAACTAATCGCACCGACCATCAGGGTGATATTCAGGAAGAATTGCTTGTCCATGCCCAGATTATTGGTGGAATAATTCAGTGCAAAATTGGTCACCAGATACATGGTGAGCAGCTCGGTCATACGCAGGGCAATAATGTACAGGAATGCTTTAGGATGCTTGCTGATCGCCTGAAAAATTGGCAGTTTGGTTGGATGTTGCTTGGCTTTAACCACTTTTTCGACAAATTCTTGTGACTCCTCCTGATCACGCCGAATCCACATGGCAATGCCGATCAGCACAATACTGGCAATAAATGGAATACGCCATGCCCAGTCCGAAAATGCCTCTTCCCCTAAAGTGGCAATGATTAATGACACTGCACCGGTCGCCAGCACCAGACCGACACCATAACCAACCTGAACACCACTACTATAAAAAGCCTTTTTGCCTTTTGGCGCATTTTCCACTGCCATCAGGGCAGCACCGCCCCATTCACCACCAACCGCAAAGCCTTGAATGGCACGTAAAGTCACCAATAATACCGGTGCCCACCAGCCAATGGCTTCGAAATTCGGCAACAGGCCAATCCCGACAGTAGAAATCCCCATGAGGATGACAGTGAGTACCAGCATTTTTTTACGGCCAAGTTTGTCACCGAAGTGACCAAACACCACACCACCAAGTGGACGAAACAGAAAGCCAACACCAAAGGTTGCCAAGGCGGCTAATGTGCCCATATTGTTGCCAATACTGGGAAAAAATTGATCTTTAAAAATCAGGGCTGCGACAATGCCGTAAAGAAGAAAATCGTACCAGTCGACAACAGCACCAATAAAACTGGAAAGCGCTGCTTTTCGCGCGCGTTGTTCTTGAAAAGAAATTGAATTTGCAGAAGACATGCAGGATAGGATTCCATGGGGACAACAGAGTTGCCCTGTAATATTCGGATTTGATCGTCACGCCAATCACAGGACAGCATGCTGAAAGTAAAGGTGATTTTCAGCATCTCAGCATATACATGGATAATGCATTGCGCGGATAGATTACTCTAAAAACACATAATGGTAAAAATAAAGTTGTTGGCTTTTTAAACTAATGACTAATTCTTGCTCAGTTTACTTTAAAGCAGGGTCAGTTGTGCTTCTTGCTGGCGAGGTGACAGCTGATACACCCCGACACCAATCAGGCGAAATTGCAGGGCTGGATCCAGATGCATATCCTGCAGCAAGAACTGTAACGCCTGATGTAGCTCTAGCGGATTTTTAAGCACGGAACGGAAGCTACGGCTATGTTGAATGATCTGGAAATTTTTTAGCCTGAGTTTCACGGTAATGCCACGTGCAGTCAGCTGTTTCTTTTCCAGACTGTTCCAGACCTGCTGAATCAGTTGATCCCAGTAAGGGCTGCACTGGCTAAGTAGCAGGTCATCACCAAAGGTGGTTTCCTTGGAAATCTGCTGGCGTTCACGTTCAGTTTCGACCGGGCGTTCATCGATGCCTTGCGCATAGAGATACAGCCGCTTGCCGTATTTGCCAAAATGCTGAATCAGGACAGCTTCATCCATCTGTTGCAAATCACCCAGAGTTTCCAAATTGAGACTTTTCAATTTTTCCTGCGTAACCTTGCCGACCCCGGGAATTTTCTTAAGCGGTAAATCCTGAATAAAGGCCTTTACCTGTGAAGGCTTGATCACACAAATGCCATTCGGTTTATGCCAGTCTGAAGCCACTTTGGCCAGGAATTTATTTGGTGCAACACCTGCAGAAGCGGTAAGTCTAGTCAGCTGAAAAATGTCTTCACGGATACGCATCGCGACTTCTGTTGCACTGGGGATTTGCAGCAGATTATTAGTCACATCCAGATAGGCTTCATCCAGTGAAAGTGGTTCAATAACTGCTGTATATTTTTGAAAAATCTGATGGATCTGTGAGGAAACCTCACGGTATTTCTGAAAATCCGGTTCAATCACAATCAGCTGCGAACAACGTTTGCGTGCCTGACTCATTGGCATGGCAGAATGCACACCAAATTCCCGAGCTGGATACGAGGCAGCCGCAACCACAGCCCGTGGATGATGCGAAGCGATCACCACAGGCAAATGTTTTAGTTCCGGACGTTCACGCAGTTCTACCGAGGCGTAGAAGGCGTCCATATCGATATGGATAATTTTACGCATATGCCATCTTAAAAGGCTTTAAGGCACTTGGGAAGATGCTGATTTCAAAAGATTATAGGATTGACTATTACTCAGTAGCACAACCTGAATCTGTTGCGCTTCAGCCGCTTTGATCAGAATTCGTATACTCTCGGGAGCATTATCGGCAAAGCGTGGCAAAAATTGTAAGGGTTGATCTAGCGGCTGAAAGAAATCATCCCAGTGAATCGGAATGACAATCTTGGGTTTTACCATTGCCAGCGTTTGTTACAGATAAGATTTCTGATAATCCTCAGGCTGTCGCGACAGCTGGGCTATGCCTAAAAATAAAATATCGGCCTGAATATTCTTGAGCTGTCCTGGAATAAACCCTGTGCTGGCTTTAACCAGAATTCGTTGTCTGTCATGTTCAATCAGATAATCAAAGCTGCTGCCTTCTTTAAATTCGGAAAACTTGGCAGGCAGTTTCAGTGGTGCTGTAATTTCTTCACCGAGATCATCATTTACGGGTGTTGGAGGCGTATGTGCGGAAGCAAGTGGAGTGACTTTAAACTGTCCCGATCGGAGCGATTACGCTGATACAGCACGCCGTAGCTGGGAGGCTTTTACCTCTGGATGACTGCGTGCAATATTCAGGGTGCTATTCGATCCGATGATCTGGGGTTGAGGTAACAGGGCAGCCAGTTCAGGAATATCCAGAGCATGATCATAATGGCTATGGGTCACTAAAATCGCCTGTGTCCGATCCAGCTGTTCCTCCTGAATAATCTTCTGAAGTAACCTAGAATCGCTGGAAACCTTAGAACTGAGAACATGCCAAAGACTGGGACGGCTAAAGAAGCCATCAATTAAAATCTGTTCCTGACCATTATCAAACAGCAGGGTTGACACCCCAAAGAAGCGGACATTTAAGCCTTCTGCGGATGTATTGGATTTGGCTTGCCACGCGTCAAAGTCACGCAGCTGACCTGAAGGTTGGCGTAAATAAGTGCTTATTCCCCCCAGTATGACTACCATGATCAGAATGGTAGTCACGATAATTTTTCCAAGCTTCACAGCTATTTATCCTTTTATCTTTGATTACATTGCAATTGTAGAATTATTTTGCCGATTTTTGTGCAGGTGCAGTCTTAATACCATTCTGTTTTAAAAAATTCAGCCAGTCCTTTTCCGAACCATAAAACACATTCAGGTCTACAGCCGTTGCAATACCTTTGATCTGACCCTGACTGGTATGCTGCCAGAAATGCCATTTCGGATTATCTTTGAGCTCAGGCAGACCCTTGTATTCACGTATCCAGAGAGGGACATCAGTAAATTGTCCTGCCAGCACAATATTATAGAAAGCTTTCGAGGTATAGAACATCGGCTGCTTGCCGTAGTGCTTTTTGAGCAGGTCATGCATGACCTGGATTTCTTTGAGTAACTGTTCCTTGGAATAGGTATTGATACAGTTACTGTCATATTCAAGATCGATTACCGGAGGTAAGGCATCCGCTTTATTCGGTACGGTTTCGATAAAATTCTGCGCTTGAATCTTACCATCCCGACAGAGGCGATAAAAATGATAGGCACCGACCAGCAAACCCTGTTCGCGAGCCTTAAGCCAGTTTTCTTGAAATTTGCTGTCCTTAAAGTCGCCGCCTTCGGTCGATTTCAGATAGACAAAGCGGTATTTATCTTTGGGGATCTGCTGCCAGTTAATCTCTTTTTGATGATGCGAAACATCAAAACCATGAATGTCATATTCGGAAGCGTTGGCAGGTAGCGGTTTCAGCAATAGCCACCAGATTGCACAGACCACAGCAAGCAGCAGAATGACACTCATGATTGCTGCCCAAAGAGGTGGATAATGCTTGTCTGGCTTTTTCATCACGTTCTTCAAAATTTGACTCTATCTAGCTTATACCAATTTGTCTTGTATCGGGATGATGATCATACTGGCGTATTCTTGGGAATATGCCAGAAAATATAGGCGGCAATAATATTCAAACAGCCCAGACAGATCAGGGCGAGATGGAATGCATTATCCAGCTGCTCAGCGCCAAAGTAGGCACTAAACATATTTACCAACGTACCTGCCAGTGCGACCCCAATACTCATCGATAGCATCATGATCATGGACAGAAAACTGTTGCCACTGCTGGCATCCTGCTGACTTAAGTCTTTTAGGGTTAAAGTATTCATGGAAACAAACTGCAGTGAGTTCAGGATACCAAAAATAAAAAAATGAATCGCACGTAGCCAGATCGGTGTATCCGCCGTAGTCAGGGCAAAGCTGGCAATACATAGCCCCACCAGCAAAGTATTTACCAGTAATACCTGGCGATAGCCAAAGTGCTGAATGATCTTGCGAATAATGGGTTTGGAAGCTAATGAACCTAATACAGTTGGAATCATCAGCAAACCGGTAATAAAGGGTTCAAAACCAAACGCGACCTGCAACATCAGCGGTAACAGGAAAGGAATGGAGTTACCACCAAGACGGGCAAAGAAATTACCCAGAATCCCAATAGAATAAATCCGGTTTTTAAACAGCTTGCTGCGGAACAGGGCATTGCTATGCGTATGTGAATGATAGGCATAGATCAGCGAAAACAGGAACCCAGCTGCAACTAAGCTGAGACTCCACCACAATGGATATTGCGGATTGGCAAAGTTCTCAATGCCCAGACATAGCCCGACCATCGCCACCACCAGCATAACAAAACCGGCATAGTCAAACTTCGCCACATCCGGTTCAGTAATATTCGGCATGGCTTTGAAGGTAATCAGGGTGCCAAGCAGGCCAATCGGCAGGTTAATCAGAAATACCCATTGCCAGGACAGGTATTCGACCATCCAGCCACCTAGCGTTGGGCCAATCAGCGGACCAATCAGGCCGGCCAGACTCATCAGGCTCATTGCAGCCAGAAACTGGGTGCGTGGAATAATCTTCAGCATTGCCAGACGGCCGACTGGTAGCAGCAAAGCACCACCAATGCCTTGCAGAACCCGATAGAGCAGGAGTTCATTCAGGCTGTTTGAGACAGCACAACCTATTGATGCAAGCGTAAAAATAATGATGGCGCTAAAATAGGTATTACGTACACCAAAACGATCTGCCAGCCAGCCACTCAAGGGAATACAGACTGCAACCGAAAGCACATAAGCCACCACCACACTATGCATCCGCAACGGATCTTCTTGCAGGCTAAGAGCAATCGCTGGCAGGGCAGTATTGATAATCGTGGTGTCCAGACCTTGCATGAAAAAGCCGATCGATACCAATAAGACCAGCAGTCTAAATTCGGGTTGCAGCGCTTGATGGGTGGGCGTGGCATTCATGTGATATTTAGAAAGTCATGTAATTTTGAATGTGGGCTCAGTTTAAATCAATTCACCCCATCCGTTGTACTAAATCAGTGTCTTATTCTGGTATTCATGACATGAAATAGAACCATGAAAACTGATTGATATCAGTTGGCTAAGTAGGATTTCGCAGAAATAGCAACTGCTTGCTGAAAAGTAATAAATGTATTGAAACCGGCTAGTGTTACAAGAATATATGACGTTTCTGTCATGAAACTGCAATAAAAACGTCATAATCTTGGCCACATCTTACAGTAATGCTGATCTCCCTCAGCAGGTATGTTTTATGTCTATCGAAATCTTGATGGTTATCGGCTTCTGTCTAGCAGCCTACTCCATTGTCGGCAATGATGTGCCTCAGACATTGGGAACCTTTATCTCATCAAATTCACATCGACCTTGGTGGCTGCTGTGGATTTATATCAGCGTCATCCTTGTGGTGGTTTTGGTCTATGGCTGGTATGCATCAGGGGTAGGAGATGCCTCTTATGGCCGTCTCGAAACGATTCCATTCCCTGAGGGTGGGATTACCTGGCTGTATATTGTACCGCCAATTCTACTCTTGTTATTAACCAAATATGGTATTCCAGTCAGTACTACATTCTTGGTGCTCACCATTTTCTCTCCAGCGAGCTTAGGTTCGATGATGGTGAAATCGATGATGGGTTATGCTGTAGCCTTCATCTCAGCTTTGGTGATTTACCGTTTTGTTGCCAACAAAATGACGGTGTACTTTAACCAAACCAAAGACCAAGAGCATTCGACCAAATGGATGATCTTACAATGGTTATCAACCGGTTTCTTATGGAGCCAATGGTTGATCCAAGACTTAGCCAATATCTTTGTTTATGTGCCGCGTCAGGTGCCATTTGAGTTCCTGATATTTGCCATTTCTGTCTTTGTCATCCTGCTGGGCATGATTCTTTACCAGCGTGGTGGAGCTATCCAGAAGATTGTCGATACCAAGACCGGGGTGACTGATGTCCGTTCTGCTACGATTATTGACTTTATCTATGCGCTGATTCTGCTGGTGTTCAAAGAGTGGAGTAACATCCCGATGAGTACCACTTGGGTATTCTTGGGGTTGTTGGCTGGTCGTGAGTTTGCCATCTCGATGATCGTCAATGGTGTGAGCAAACACCGTACTTCACGGAACGTCAGCAAAGATGCAATGAAGTTAATGTTTGGTTTAGCAATGTCTGTGATTTTGGCGACGACACTACCTTGGTTCTATAACCTGGTGACTAACTTGGCTTCTTAAGAGTTAAAAAATAAAAAAGCGAGCTTCGGCTCGCTTTTTTTATTTTTTAGATCAGCATTTAAATTGCAAACTGTTTTGGACTATCCAGATTTTTCAGGGCATTAAAGATATGTGCAGAATGTTCACAGACAATTAGTTTGGCACGATGCTGGGGCGGCAAAAAGCCTTCATTCACGGCATGATCCAGCTGGGCAATGAGTGGATCATAAAAGTTATTCACGTTGTATAGCATCATTGGTTTCTGGTGCTGGTTCAACTGTCCCCAAGTCGCAATTTCCAGAATTTCCTCAAAGGTACCTAGTCCACCTGGCAGAGCAACGAAGGCACAGGCACGTTCTGCCATTAACGCTTTGCGTTCATGCATGGACCGCACAATATGCAGTTCAGTCAGCTTGCTATGCGCGATTTCATAATCCAGCATAAACTCGGGAATCACACCTACAGCTTCACCGCCATGTTCAATCATGGCATCAGCGACCTGACCCATCAGGCCGATGCTGGCACCGCCGTAGACCAGACCAAAACCTTGCTGTGCCAGACTCTGTACAAGCTGAATAGCTTTTTCCTGATAAATAGGATTATTGCCAGCACGTGAACCACAATATAGGGCAACGAGCGGGCGGGTAGTACGGGGAGATTTGTTTTTATGTTCAGTCATTTTAATTACGCTAGTCATGTCTCTCTTTCACCTTATCATTTTTTAATTTTGTTACTACAACATATATTAAAAATATGACAATTCTATGCATCATTCTTGCCAATCTTGAAGTCAAGAGTCGGGAAGCTTAAACCAAAGCATGAAAACTGGTGAATTTCATTTTGAACTTGCTATACTGAAAATCTGTCTTACTACAATAGAAATCACATGGGTAGTCGAAGTTGGCGCTTTAACCAGATAAAATGTCACCATATCAAGTGTTTAAATAAAATTGGACATAGTTCCGCGCTACGCAGCAGCATTGCATGTCTTTCCACTGACCTACAGGAGAGAATGCAATGATTTTCGAATGGATGTCAGATCCTTCTGCCTGGATTGGCCTGCTGACTCTGATTGTGCTGGAAATTGTTCTGGGTATTGATAACCTGGTCTTTATTGCAATTCTTGCTGAAAAACTGCCGCCAGAACAACGTAATACCGCCCGAATTGTAGGTTTGACCCTGGCCTTGGTCATGCGTCTGATCCTGCTGGCTTCTATTGCCTGGGTAGTCACGCTGACTGAACCGTTCTTCTATATTTTTGATCATCCATTTTCCGGGCGTGACCTGATTCTGCTGTTTGGTGGGGTATTCCTGTTATTTAAAGGTACCATGGAATTACATGAGCGCCTTGAAGCCAAGCCAGTGGTCAAAGAAGAAAATCCGGTGCATGCCGTGTTCTGGATGGTAATCGTTCAAATCGTGGTGCTGGATGCCGTATTCTCACTCGACAGTGTGATTACTGCTGTGGGTATGGTCAAAGACCTGTCGGTAATGATGATTGCAGTGATTATTGCTGTCGGTATCATGCTATGGGCTTCCAAGGCCTTGATGGATTTTGTGAATCGTCATCCTACTGTGGTCATCCTTTGTCTCGGCTTCCTGATGATGATCGGTTTCTCGTTGGTGGTTGAAGGTTTCGGCTTCCATATTCCAAAAGGCTACCTGTACGCAGCGATTGGTTTTTCGGTCATTGTCGAATTTATTAACCAGACCATGAAACGCAATCAGGAAAAAATGGTGACAACTACAGATCTGCGTTATCGCACTGCTTCAGCCGTGATGCGTATGCTCGGTGGTAAACCTGCTCAGGATAATGCTGCTTCTGAGCCGGTAGATGTACTGGCAACGCGTGCCTTTGCTGACGAAGTGTTTAATGATGATGAAAATGGCGTTTATCACAGTGTGATGGTGCAGGGCGTACTCGGCCTGTCTGAACGTCCGGTGAAGTCGGTGATGACCCCACGTCCTGAACTGGAATGGATTGATCTGGATGAAGATGAAGCTATCATTAAGGCCCATCTGTTGCAGATGAGTCATTCACGTCTGATCGTGGCACGTGGTGAGCTGGACAATATTGCTGGTGTAGTACTGACCCATAAAGTGCTAAACGAATATATCGAAACGGGTCTACTTGATTTCGAAAAACATCTACGTGAACCGGTAATTGTGCATGAAAATGCTCAGGTACTGATGGTGATGGACCAGTTGCGTCAGGCGCCGCTACAAATGGCGATTGTCCTGAACGAGTATGGTTCGATCGAAGGGATTGCAACACCGATTGATGTGCTTGAAGCCATTGCCGGTGAATTCCCGGATGAAGATGAAATGGAAACCGCAGCTGAAAGTCTGCATGACGGTAGTCTGTTGCTGGAAGGTTCAACCGATATTCGTCATATATCCTTGCTGATTGGCCGTGATTTGGTGGATGAATCAGAAGAATATTCGACGCTGTCGGGCTATATTTTATTCCACCTTGGCCGTCTGCCTGAAAATGGTGAGAAGTTCGAAGCCGATGGTCATATCTTTGAAGTCGTGACAATGGATGGTCATAAGATCGAAAAAGTCCATATTATTCCGCAAGAACAAAACAAGAATTGAGTTCTGCCTCAGGTATGCGCTGAATTTTGCTAAAATAGCCCGCATCGTCGGGCTATTTTTTTGGAATTCATTTTTGGAACTTACCCTCTCAGAAGCATGTCCATGTGGACTGGGCATTTATGAAAGCTGTTGTCAGCCACTGCATCAAGGCAAGCGAACTGCACAGACAGCCGAACAGTTGATGCGTTCACGTTATAGCGCCTTTGCCAAACAGGAAATTGACTATATCCAGCAAACGACCGCATTGGGACAGCAAAGGTTTTTAGATATGCCTGCAATTGCCGAGTGGAGCAGGACCAATCAATGGCTGAAACTGGAAATCGTGCAAACCAATGAAAAACTAGATAAATGTCATGCAATGGTCGAGTTCAAGGCACATTTTCATGATGGCACACAGGCACAAATTCATCATGAAGCGTCCCATTTCGTCAAAGTAGAAGGCTGCTGGTATTTTCTCGATCCGACCACAGATCAACAATTTACAATGAAGCAAGCCTGCATTTGCGGTTCAGGGAAAAAATTTAAGCTATGTTGTGCGCAATTTTTGTAACTTCCACATAGATTTGCCTTAGAATAGCCGCCATCTCAAAGCCTCAGGTGGAAGCAGGGCGATGTTGTTGACCGTAATCTATATTATTGCCATTACCGCAGAGGCGATGACCGGTGCTTTATCCGCTGGAAGGCGCAGCATGGACTGGTTTGGGGTTGTGATCATTGCCTGTGTCACGGCACTGGGAGGTGGCTCGGTTCGCGATGTGCTGCTTGGTCACTATCCATTAACCTGGGTCAAGCATCCTGAATATCTGGTGCTGACCTGCTGTGCGGCTTTTGTCACCATTCTGATCGCCAAATGGATGCGTCATTTACGTAACATCTTCCTGGTGCTGGATGCTTTGGGCCTGATTGGTTTCACCATCATCGGTTGCCAGATCGCATTAGAAATGGGACATGGTTTTGTGGTCAGTGCCGTAGCTGGTGTCCTGACGGGTGTCTCCGGCGGTATTCTGCGTGACATTCTGTGTAATGATGTGCCGCTGGTGTTCCGTCGTGAACTGTATGCCAGTATTTCCTTCGTTGCGGTAATCTTCTACTGGCTTTGTAGCCACGCAGGTCTGTCGCTTGAGCTGACCATCATTTCTACCTTGATCTTCGGTTTTAGCCTGCGCCTGATCGCCATTTACTTTGGCCTGGAAATGCCAAAATTTATCTATAAAGATGATGATGAACAATCCGCATCATCTAAGGATGAATCATAAAACACGATTTTCAGATGAGCGAGGCAGAATAGCCTCGTTTCTGCATTCAATCGTAGTATAAAAATAGGATGAATGCTTCTGCTTTCCGTGCAGTTTCTCCCGAATCACATATCAGAGATTTACTTATGGACCTAGTTTCCCGGATTCAGCGCTTACCTGTAGGCAGGTTTCACTATATGTTGCTGGTCGTGATTGGTTTAGGCTGGATGTTCGACGCCATGGACACCGGACTGATTTCCTTCATTCTGGCCAAAATGGCAGAAGACTGGCAGATGACCCCTGACCAGAAAAGCTGGGTGGTTTCAATCGGTTTTATCGGGATGGCAATTGGGGCAATCTGTTCTGGTGGTCTGGCAGACCGTTATGGCCGTAAAACCATATTCGCTTTAACGCTGGTGATCTATAGTCTGGCAACCGCGGCTTGTGCCTTTGCACAGAACCTGACCTGGTTACTGGTCTTCCGCTTTATTGTCGGCTTGGGTTTGGGTGGCCAGTTACCGGTTGCGGTAACGCTGGTCAGTGAATATATTCCGGCGCAGGTGCGTGGCCGTTTTATTGTTTTACTGGAAAGTTTCTGGGGATTGGGCTGGCTCTGTGCAGCCTTGATTTCTTATTTTGTGATTCCGAAATTTGACTGGCATACCGCCTTTTTAATCGGTGGTATTCCTGCACTGTATGCAATTGTGATCTGGAAATTCGTTCCGGAATCGATTCCCTTCCTGATCAACCGTGGCCGTATCGATGAAGCGCATGCCTTGGTGAAAAAGATTGAAGCCAAGTGTGGGGTAGAGGTATTGGAAATCTTCCAGGTTCAACCTGTGGCCGAAAAACAGACGATTTCTTTTGTTCAGCTCTGGTCAGGCATATTTGCCCGCCGTACCTTAATGCTGTGGTTGATCTGGTTCGGCATTATCTTCTCTTACTATGGTATTTTCACCTGGTTGCCAAGTCTGCTAGTGAAGGAAGGCTATACCATTGTCCAGTCTTTTGAATATGTACTGATCATGATTCTGGCGCAGTTGCCAGGCTATCTGGTTGCAGCATGGCTGGTCGAAAAACTTGGACGTAAGGCAACACTGGCCGGCTTTATTGGCATGTGTGCTGTATCTGCCTATTTCTTTGGTCAGTCCGGCAGTGTCACCGAAATCGTGATCTGGGGCTGTCTGATGTCCTTCTTTAATCTCGGTGCTTGGGGTGTGCTCTATACCTATACGCCAGAACAGTACCCAACCAATATCCGTGCCTTTGGTTCGGGCTGGGCAGGGGCAATCGGCCGGATTGGTGGTATTGTTGCGCCATTTGCAGTGACCCATCTGATGGTCATGCCGAGCGGCTTCAGCTATGTCTTTACCATGTTTACCGTGGTTCTGATTGCTGTAGCTGTAGTGATCTTGGTACTGGGTGAAGAAACCAAAGGTCGGACTTTAGAATCCTTGAGTCAATAAAGGTGGTGATTTTTTAGTTGCTTAGGGCGTTTAAAGTGGATATTTTTACGCCATAAGACACGATTTGTCGCACTGTGTACTGTACTGCCCTTGTGCAGTCAGGCAGTGCGACTTAGCATAAGAAACATTGATACAAAAACGAAATTTTTAGGATTATAGGTTGTTATGACAAGCCTTGCGCATCATGCGACAGAAAACCGTTCCGTAGCAGAATTTACCGAACAGGCCTACCTCAACTACGCCATGTACGTAATCATGGACCGTGCACTGCCACACATCAGTGACGGTCTGAAACCGGTACAGCGCCGTATTGTTTATGCCATGAGTGAGCTGGGGCTCAAGTGGACCAGCAAACCGAAGAAATCTGCACGTACTGTGGGTGATGTACTGGGTAAATACCATCCACATGGCGACTCAGCCTGCTATGAAGCGATGGTGCTGATGGC
>NZ_DFRO01000022.1:18355-86890 GCF_002381195.1 Acinetobacter sp. UBA3461
GATGATCCAAAGTCTTTCGCGGCGATGCGATATACCGAAGCCAAACTGTCACAATATAGTGAATTACTGCTTTCCGAGTTGGGTCAAGGCACCTGTGACTGGCAGGACAACTTCGACGGTTCGATGAAAGAGCCAGTCAATCTGCCGGCACGCGTACCGAACATCTTGTTGAATGGTACCACGGGTATTGCTGTGGGTATGGCAACCGATATTCCACCACATAACCTGCGTGAAGTGGTCAAAGGTACAATTGCACTGATTCGCAATCCGAACCTGACCGATGTCAAAGTAGCTGAATATATTCCGGGACCGGACTTACCAACCAAAGCAGAAATTATTACTCCACCGACTGAATTGCTGAAAATGCAAACGACAGGTCGTGGTAGTTACCGTATGCGTGCCGTATATACGGTTGAAAAAAACGAGATCGTGATTACTGAATTGCCCTATCAGGTGTCTGGTTCCAAAATCATTACCCAGATTGCAGACCAGATGCAGGCGAAGAAACTGCCTTTAGTCACAGATGTGCGTGATGAATCCGATCATGAAAATCCGACCCGTCTGGTCATTGTGTTGCGTTCAAATCGTATCGATGCTGAATCGGTAATGAGTCATCTGTTCGCAACCACCGATCTTGAATCCAGCTATCGCGTCAATATGAATATGATTGGTGCGGATGGTCGACCGCAGGTGAAATCGATCCGTCGTATTTTGCTGGAATGGATTGAAATCCGTAAGACCACTGTGACCCGTCGTCTGCAATTCCATCTGAATAAAATCGAGAAACGCTTACATATTTTGGGTGGCTTGATCATTGCCTACTTGAATATTGATGAAGTGATTCAGATCATCCGTGAAGAAGATCAGCCTAAACCGGTACTGATGCAACGATTTGGTATTGATGAAATTCAGGCAGAAGCCATTTTAGAACTCAAGTTGCGTCATTTGGCCAAGCTTGAAGAAATGGAAATGCGCCGTGAGCAGGAAGAGTTAGAAGCCAAGGCAGCTGAAATCCGTGAGCAACTGGCCAATCCAGAATCTTTAAAGAATTTGATCATCAATGAACTCAAAGATGATGCCAAGAAATTTGGCGATGATCGCCGTTCTCCAATCGTAGAGCGTGCCGAAGCTGCGGCAATTGATGAAACTGAAATGCTGCCTGCTGATCCGGTGACCGTGGTCTTATCTGAAGCTGGCTGGATCCGCTGTGCCAAAGGTCATGAAGTGGATGCCGAAAACCTGAACTTCCGTGCAGGGGATCAGTACTTGAGTCATGCCCAAGGCAAATCTAATCAGCGTGTTTATGTACTGGATGATACGGGGCGCAGTTATGCCTTGGCCATCAACAGTCTGCCGTCTGCGCGAGGATTAGGTGAACCACTGAGTTCAAAACTTTCTCCTGCAAGTGGCGTCGGCTTTAAACAGGTTCTGGTTGCCGAAGATGAGGCAGAAATCCTGGCAATCAGCAGCAAAGGTTATGGTTTCAAGACTCAAGCCAAGCAGCTGGATACCAATGCCAAGGCGGGCAAGGCATTCCTGACTGTGCCGGAAGGTGCGCATGCAATGAATCTGCAGCCACTTGAAGACAAAACTCATCTGGCATTGCTCAGTTCTGCAGGTCGTCTATTAATTGTTGATTTGACTGAATTACCTGTGTTGAATAAAGGCAAAGGTAATAAATTGATACAACTTGAAGATAAAGATCAAATTTTATCCATGACAGTCTTGAGTTTAGATGAAATAATTCAAGTGCTTGCAGGACAACAGCAAATAAAATTAAAAGGGGATGATCTGCAAAAGTACATCGGCAAACGCGGTTCGAAAGGACAGCTTTTACCACGCGGATATCAAAAAGCAAATAAACTGTTGATTCAAAGATAAGACTAGCATCCATCAATCGAAATACGTTATATATGAACAACGATTCGACAAGATGGATGCATTATTGCGCATAAACAAGTTAAAAAATTAGCGCAATATTGAAAAAAACAGTTGAGATTCTAAGGATTATGATTGGAGAGAATGGCATTATGGAAAAGATTTGGTTCGCTGAATACGAGAAAACAGGGATTCCACACACTGTAGAACTGCCACCAGAAAACACTTCATTAGTTGATATTTTTGAGCGTAATTTCCAGAAGTTTGGCTCACGTGATGCCTTTATCTTTATGGATAAAGTAATGACGTTTAATGAGCTGGAAGAAGCTAGTCGTAAATTTGCAACATATTTACAGAGCTTGGGGCTTGCAAAAGGTACACGCGTGGCAGTCATGATGCCAAACGTGTTGCAATATCCGGTCGTGGCATTGGGCGTATTCCGTGCTGGTCTGGTATTGGTCAATGTAAATCCACTTTATACTTCACGTGAACTTGAGCATCAGTTAAATGACTCTGGTACAGAAGTACTGGTTATCATTGAAAACTTCGCTTCTGTATACCAGGCAATTATTGGCAAAACCCCAGTCAAGCACGTCGTTGTTGCTTCTGTAGGTGATATGCTGGGTGCACTGAAAGGTACGCTAGTTAATTTTGTGCTACGTTCTGTACGTAAACAGATTCCAGCATGGGATATTCCAGGTCACATCAAGTTCAATGCTGCGCTGAACAAAGTCAGCCCAACGAACTATAAACGTCCTGAACTGACTTTAAGTGATACTGCTGTACTGCAATATACTGGTGGTACGACAGGTGTTTCTAAAGGTGCTGAACTGACACATCGCAACCTGGTTGCAAACATGCTGCAATGTGATGGTATTTTCCAGAGCAAATTCGGTGCACAAGACGGCCAGCCAGATGACCGTATTTTCTGTGCTCTACCGTTGTACCATATCTTTGCATTCATGGTGTGTGCACTGTACGGTATGTATAAAGGTCAAGCCAACGTTCTGATTCCAAATCCGCGTGATCTGCCTGCGGTAATTAAAGAATTACGTAAATACCAGCCAACGTTCTTCCCTGCAGTGAATACTTTATTCAATGCATTGATCAATAATGAAGACTTCAAACAGCTAGATCACAGTCGTCTGAAAATGGCGATGGGTGGTGGTATGGCGGTGCTGCCTTCTACTGCAGAAGCATGGAAGAAAGTTACAGGCACTAACATCATCGAAGGCTATGGTTTGTCAGAAACTTCTCCGGTTGCAACTGCAAACCCGCCTGCATCTGAAGAATTTAGCGGCACCATTGGTATTCCATTGCCGTTGACTGAAGTTGCAATTTTAGATGACGATGGCAATGAAGTACCATTGGGCGAGCAGGGCGAGATTTCGATCCGTGGTCCTCAGGTGATGAAGGGTTACTGGAACCGTCAGGATGAAACTGACAAAGTCATGATTAATGGTTACTTTCGTACCGGTGATATCGGTGTGATGAACGATCGTGGTTATGTGAAGATTGTAGACCGTAAAAAAGACATGATTCTGGTATCTGGTTTCAACGTTTATCCTTCAGAGATTGAAGAAATCGTTGCGAAACATCCAAAAGTGCTGGAAGTGGCTGCTATTGGTGTACCAGATGAGAAATCAGGTGAAGTGCCTAAACTGTTCGTGGTGAAAAAAGATCCATCTTTAACAACTGAAGAAGTTCTGGCATTCGCAAAAGAAAATCTGACAGGTTACAAGCGTCCGCGTTATGTAGAATTCCTGGATGAATTGCCAAAATCTAACGTAGGTAAAATCCTGCGTAAAGATCTACGTAAAACAGCTTAAAAGCTGTGTAAAAAAAGCGCCTTTGATAGGCGCTTTTTTTATGGAATCTTTTTAAAGTTGGGCAGATTTATTCTTTTCCATCCACCAGCGGTCGAAGTAGCGACGACCAACGCCTACAATCCCGACGAAGATAAACAGGCTAATGAAGTGACGGTTGAAGCCAGGGCGGTAGAACTCGCCATAGCTGAGCACATTATCAATCAGGCAATATACTAAAATAATCGTCAGCCAATGCCACAGGGTATAGCGCTTGATGCCCACTGCATAAAAGGCAATCCATAACATCACAAAGGTGAACAGAGCTGACCAGATATTCATATTGGCAGCGATGACACTGAGTAAAAATGCCACGATCGGCAATACAATTTTCAGGACGCGATCCACTTGCAGCTGATGTTGACGCTGGCGTTCCAGTACATCCAACATTTCTTTTTGATCGGGACTGATCATCGTGAATCCTTATGTGGTTGCTAAAACACCCTATTTAACAAAATTTATTCACGAAATGCCATGCTATGATACAGATAAAATTTTCATGAGAAAAATCAGATGCAGAGCATTAGTGGGATCATTTATCTCATTTTAGCGGCTTGTCTGCTACCTTATGTGTTTACCATGATTGCTAAAAAAGCTGGAGGCTTTAAGGCTAAAGATAACCAGAATCCGCGTGATTTTTTAGAACAGTCTACCGGTGTTGCAAAACGTGCTAATGCTGTTCAGCAGAACAGTTTTGAAAGCTTGCCGCTGTTTATTGCAGCTGTCCTGATGGCTGAATATCTGGTCATGCCGCAAAGTCTGATTATGACTTTTGGTATTGGTTATCTGATTTTCCGGGTGCTGTACGGTATTTGCTATCTGGCAAACTGGGCGACATTGCGTTCCATCATGTGGTTGCTTTCCATGTTGTGTCCGATTGCGTTATTGCTACTGATCATCAAATTAATTTAGGTCAGTCCAGCCATCAATCGCCTGATTGATTGTTCGATATTTTTAAACCGAAAAAAATCTGCAAAAACCGTTATAATTGTCGCGGTTTTTAAAAGATTTAACTTGTTAAAGAGTGATGCTATGAGCTACAGCAATATCCCAGCGGGTAAAGATGCACCAAATGACATCTATGTAATTATTGAAATTCCTGCAAACGCAGCACCAATCAAATACGAAATCGACAAAGATTCTGATGCGCTATTTGTAGACCGTTTCATGGGTACAGCAATGTTCTACCCAGCGAACTATGGTTATGTTCCAAATACTTTATCTCTAGATGGCGACCCTTTAGACGTATTGGTTGTGACGCCACACCCAGTAGAGCCGGGTTCTGTTATTCGCTGCCGTCCTGTGGGCAAACTGAACATGGAAGATGACGGTGGTGTTGATGCGAAACTGGTTGCGGTTCCACATGAAAAATTGACACCGATCTATAAAGATGTTCAAGAATATACTGATCTTCCTCCATTATTGATCAGCCAGATCGAACACTTCTTCCAGCACTACAAAGACTTGGAACCAGGTAAATGGGTTAAGTTAAGTGGTTGGGAAGGTGCAGATGTTGCGAAACAAGAAGTACTAGACTCAATTGCTGCTTATGCAGAAGCAAACAAATAATTGCTTTGCTTTTCCATTTAAGTCTTTAAACTTTTAAAGCTTAAATAAAAAAACCTGCACAATGTGCAGGTTTTTTTGATTTAAAGCATCGTCAGGACATTAGAATAATTTCACCGGGATGTCTAACCAGATACGCCATTCATTTGTTGAGCTGATAGCATTACTTACATAGTTGCCAGAAGCATTATTGTAAGTATCACTTGCGCGCAAGTATGAGTGACGTAAGCGTAAGTTTGCATCTTTGAATGCACCAGATTGAACCGTATATTTCACTTGGTTAAAGAATTCATGTTCTTCAGCTTGGTCGATAATTTGTGCTGGATTATTTATTTCGGCTACATCAATATCCCAACCATAAACGAATGCTGTTGTCCAGTTTAGACCTGGAAGACCATGGTTTTTAAAATTATAGTTGTACTGTAAGCCAACAGATTTTTCATCGTTACCCTTAAAGTCGGATAAGTATGAGTTTGGTACATAAATGCTTTGTAGACCATCTGCGTTGTAAGCATAGTCGTAACCTATGTTGCCCGCATTATCTTGGTATGCAAGCATCAAATTGTGTGCATCTCTGTTATAGCTTGCAGATACACCCCAAATTGAGTTAGTCAATTCTTCAGTTGCACTGCGTGGATCAGTGGTTGCTGCTCCAACTTTCCATTTAGTATTGTAACCCATTGCCTCTAAAGTTACGGTCGCACCATTTGCTGTAGGAAAGCTGTAATTTACATTCCCATAGTGACGATCTAATTTATCTTTAACGTCTACCCCATAATAAGAGGCATTAACTTGGTCGTTAAACTTGTATTTCGCGCCCCAGAAAATAGCACTGTCCAAATTTTGTTGGTCTGAGCTGATATCATTAGACCATTGATTTTTAGTGAATTTACCACCGATTAACGTCAAGTCTTTAATTTCGTTACTTTCAATATAAAGACCAGTGTAGTACTCAGGGGTTAAACGAGCAGTATTACTTGCAATTACTGGAATTTCAGATACTTGCGTACCATATTTAGCCGTTGTGTTTGATACGCGTGCTTTGACATAAGCACCTCCACGTGCCCAATGATCATAGGCATCTTTAGTTCCATCGGCATTATCTTGACTATGCGTTGGGATCATTTGGTTACCAGTATGCCCATTTTTACCGAGTTTAAATGAAGCATCACCAATGATACCTGCACCAAAACCAACAATACCTTTGGTAAAGCCAGAATCTAGATTAATTATTGCTGTTTGAGCTGCAGAGCTTGTATCATCAACACCATTTTTTTTATCACGGCTTAAGTAACCCGTACGGAATAGAACTGTGCCTTCAGCATCTTCTACAAAGCCTTTTGCTTCACTTTGTTCGCTTGCATAAGCTGTAGAGATCAGAGCAGCTTGTACCAATACTGCTAATGTAACTTTCTTTGCGTTTAACATGGGGAGAGAGCCTCATATATGTTTTTTTGTACTGCATCTGCCTAAAGCACACGCAGAAATTAACCAAATTGTATAATTAATCTGATAAAAAATATCGTTTTTATGACATTCTTTAAACTAAAGTTGAGTTTTTTTAACCTATTATTCACAATCACGCTATAGTTTTTAATACTATTTTTTCCCATAAGGTAAAATTAATATTGAAAACAATA
The DNA here is from genome assembly GCF_002381195.1 of Acinetobacter sp. UBA3461. Classification (NCBI taxonomy): domain Bacteria; kingdom Pseudomonadati; phylum Pseudomonadota; class Gammaproteobacteria; order Moraxellales; family Moraxellaceae; genus Acinetobacter; species Acinetobacter sp. UBA3461. The sequence goes on from NZ_DFRO01000022.1 coordinate 25,305, forward strand.
AGATAAAAATAAAGTTTTTATAATGTAATATTTTTAATAATGAAGAGCATGTTTCAGAGCTCATATTGATTTTTTTTAATTTGATGTTATGTAAGGTTAAAACTGATTAAAAGATTCTATAAGCTGTTTTGTCCACTTTAACAATGCTTTAAATTTTTCCTTTATACTGCAATTTACTATTTAGAATAGTTCACAGTCATCCATTTTCATTTTTAAACCTTTTGGTAAAACTTTATTATTCACGTTTTTCATATTCTTGCCCCCTTTATTTAAACGTGGTAAATGAGAACGTATATGTCTCAGCTGCCGAAACTCGGTTTGCTTGTGCTGCTTGTTAGCATGACTTCAGATACTTTTGCTGAAGATACCCAAAATCTATCTAGGGGTGAACTTAGCGCAATTATTGGTGTCGTGAACAAGTATATTTATCGTGGTGGTGAGAAAAGTGATGATCCATCGGTACAGTTTGGACTGGAATATACACACAACAGCGGGATATTCCTGGGCTATTGGGGCTCAACCTTAAATTATGATTCTTCTGATGCAAATCAGGATCATGGTTTTGAGCATGACTTTTATATTGGTTATGGCCGAGCGCTGAATGAGAACTGAAGCTACTAATCCTAGATCGTATCTTATTACTATCAAAATGATGGGACAGTTTATAGTAAAGATGGCCCAGATAAGCGCGTACTACTGATTTTGAGATACTGAATGACGTGTTTTATAACGACCTGAGCTTAGATTTAGATGTTATGCTGACAGATGTTAACTATGCAAATGCAGAAGATGTTTATCTCAGTGCAGCTTATAGCTATCCATTACCGCAAAACTTTAACCTGAATACGTCAGTAGGTGCTTCCCTGTATAACGCTAGCGGTGATGATCAACTGATTCAGACCACAGAAAGCTTTATTTTTAATGAAACACGGATTGGACTAAGTAAAACAGTCGCAAAACGAATTGAATTAAGTCTGGACTATGTCTATGGCGGCAAAGGTTGTGATGAAATAGATTTTGATAATCATATTGTCGTAGGTGCAAACTTTAATTTCTAGGTTTTGCTGAAATAGTGATTGCAAGGTGTGTCATATTGATTAAATATTATGCACCTTTTTTATGCATAAAAATTTATCTATATAAAATATAGCTTCAAAAAGTAGCAAGTTGTAAGCGAATATTTAGACATGCAGTGGAATAGCGCAAGTACTTTATTTTTCAGTTTTTTCTTAATTTTATCGTTTAACCTAAACCAATTTAAATTTTAATTTTTAATATATATGATTGAAATCAAATATTTATATAAATAAAAAAACTTTTATAGCTAATTTGAATTTTCCTTTTTATGGGTTGGCATAGCTATTGCAAAGCCTAAGTTGAGTTTAAAAACACAACTAAAAACGTCTGCGGACGGTTGGGGGAATCTAACAATGAAATTCACTTTAAAAGCTTTAGCAGTTGCAGCAGTAGCTTCAGCATCCAGTTTTACTTTTGCAGATGAGCCTACATCTCCGCACTCAGTATCTGGCAATATCGGTGTGTTATCGAGCTATAACTTGCGTGGTATTACAAATACACCTGAAAATAAAAATGCCACAATTAATGGTGGTATAGATTATAACCATGCTTCAGGTTTTTATGCTGGATGGTGGGGATCAACTTTAAGATATTCTGCAGGTACAGATCTTTTTGAAAATGCAGCAGGTGAATTAGTAGAAGTTGAAACAGGGGAAGTCACTAATGCTTTCGAAAATGATTTCTATGCAGGCTATAGCGGTTCAATCAATGATGACTGGGGTTATACAGCAGGTTTAACGTACTATTATTACTATGATATTGGTAATTCTGGATCAAACGGTTTTGAAACCATGTTGGGTTTGACCTATAAAGATTTAGGTATCACTGCGCAAACATTACTTGAAGATCTTGATTGGGGTAATGCAGGTGATACTTATCTAAAAGCATCTTATAGCTATGCTTTACCTAAAGATTTTAGTTTAGATACAGCACTTGGTTTATATCTATATGATAAGAATGGACCAATTGAAGCTGCTGATACATTTAGTTTCCGCCACTTTGATATCGGTTTGAGTAAAGCACTTGCTGATACTGGCGTGACTGCAAGCATGAACTATATTTTAGGTGGTTATGACCGTAATGATATAAAACAAAAAAATAAAGTTGTCCTAGGTCTAGGTTACAGCTTCTAATTATTTAATAGAAAAAAGGCGACAAATGTCGCCTTTTTTTATTTTTATTGTCCAATCGTTTAGCTTTGCTGACCTCGATAAGATAAAGCTTCCGATAAATGCTGAGGCTGAATTTCTGAATTCTCAGCTAAATCAGCTATGCTTCGTGCTACTCGTAATACCCGATGATAAGCACGGGCAGATAAATTTAACTTTTGTTGGGCAAGTTCAAACATTTTACTGGTCTGAGCATTTAGTGGCGCAAATTGCTCTAATTCTTTTGGGGTTAATGCCATATTCAGCTTGTTCTGTCTTTGTATTTGCAGTTCGTAGGCAGTTATCACACGCTCCCTAACGGTTGCAGAAGCTTCCACCGGTTGTGTAGATTGTAATTCATGAGCTTGCAGAGGAGGCACATCGATATGCAGGTCAATCCGATCCAGTAATGGCCCAGAAATCCGGTTCTGATAACGCTTGATCATTTCTGGAGAACACTGGCAGCGAATATCCTGATTAAAGGCATAACCACAAGGGCAGGGATTCATCGCTGCAACCAGCTGAAAGTTGGCTGGGAAAGTAATTTGTCGAGAGGCACGCGAAATCACAATTTCCTTGGATTCCAAAGGTTGACGCAATACTTCAAGAACTTTCCTGTCAAATTCCGGCAGTTCGTCGAGAAATAACACACCTAGATGTGCCAGCGTAATTTCACCTGGTTTAGGATGCGATCCTCCACCGACCAGGGCAACTGCAGACGCGGTATGATGTGGCGCGCGGAAAGGACGCTGTCCAAAAGTATGACTATTATTGGCAATAGAATAAATACTGGCGACTTCAAGATTTTCTTCAGTATTGAGAGGCGGCAAGATACTGGCTAGCCGCGAAGCCAGTAAAGTTTTACCGGTTCCAGGAGGTCCTCTAAATAATAAAGAATGTCCACCTGCAGCAGCAATTTCCAAAGCCCGTCTTGGGCGCAGCTGGCCTTTGACATCGGCTAAATCAAAGCGAGAATCTGAGTGATTCACCTGTGGTCGGGCTTGCATCTGGGCTAAAGGTGCGAGTCTATTTAAATGATCACAAACTTCTTTTAGATAAGCAGCGGCAAATACCCGAAAATCAGGTAACTGACAGGCTTCCTGAGCATTTTCTTTAGGTAGAATCAGTTCATGCTGCGATTGTTGACAGGCAATCGCAATACTAAGCGTACCAGTGATGGGGCGGAGTTGACCATCTAAAGCAAGTTCACCAATGAATTCCATTCCATCAGTACAGTTTTCAGGTAATTGCCCTGATGCCATCAGAATCCCTAAAGCAATTGGCAGATCTAAACGTGAACCGTCTTTGGGCAGGTCAGCAGGAGCCAGGTTAATAGTTAAGCGTTTGGTCGGGAACTGGTAGCCACTATTCAAAATAGCAGAACGAACCCGATCCTTACTTTCCCGAACCGCCGCTTCGGGCAGTCCAACAATAGTTAAGGAGGGCATTCCCTGACTAACATGAACTTCAACTTCTATTAAAGGGGCATGTAGTCCCAGCAATCCCCGGGTATGAATTTTAGCAAAAGACATTTATTGTTCCATTTTGGTGCGTTATTATTGTTCATTATTTGTCTTTTATGCACTTCACTGGTGCTTATTTTTTGTTCGATATCTTTTCTTCAAGTGATTCGACTTGTTTGAGCAACTCATTTAAACGCTGATTGGCCTGATTTAAGGCTGTACGCTGACGTTCAATTTCCTCTTTTGAAACTAGATCCATTTTACTTACTGCTTCGTTTAATAAAGCCCGAAGATTATGTTCCAGATCTTTTTTTGGTTCTTCGATTTGCTGCAAGATGGCTTGTAATAAAGTTTCAATCATTGTGTGGTCCATAGAGATGGAAATAAGCGCACAGTTTAACACCGCAGGAATCAAGACTATAGTATTTCAGACAAAATATGGGATTAATCGATAATTATTATCATAAAAGACCACATAAAAATGACTAAAATTTGAAGATTCAAAAGATTTATAAGTATAAAATAATGTTCAGGGAAACCGCATGTCGAGCTTTCTAATTTCCCCCGACCTTAGAAATCTTGGCATGAAATTTGAACATAAAACCTTACTGGTGAAATAAGCCGAAGGAAAACAAACATGAAGCTCGTAACTGCAATTGTAAAACCTTTCAAATTAGACGATGTACGTGAAGCATTGTCTGAAATTGGCGTTCAAGGCATCACTGTGACTGAAGTCAAAGGCTTCGGTCGTCAAAAAGGCCATACTGAACTTTATCGTGGCGCTGAATATGTTGTTGATTTTTTGCCAAAAGTCAAAATTGAAATCGCGATCAGCGACGAAATGGTTGACGCGGTAATCGAGTCAATTACGCGTGTAGCAAGCACAGGCAAAATTGGTGACGGAAAAATTTTCGTAACAAATCTGGAACAGGTCATCCGTATTCGTACAGGTGAAACAGGTGCAGACGCCGTTTAATTTGGCACAAAGTTTGCTGAGTAGCGAATAACTCACAAAAACTTGGTTGGGGGATACGAATGAAAAAAATACTACTCGCGTTGGGTCTGTCCAGCGCACTTTTGGGCGGTTCTGTTGCCTGGGCTGAAGAAGCCGCATCAGCAGCCGTTCCTACCGAGGAAGTTGCTTTGGTTGATGCAACTGCAACTCCAGATACTACAGAAGTTACTGCTGTGGAAGCAGTAGAAACAGCGCCGGTTGAAGAAGCGGCAGCTGCAGAAGAAGAAGCCACACTCGATACAGGTGACTCTGCCTGGATTTTAACGTCAACAGCCCTAGTTTTACTCATGACCATTCCAGGTTTAGCCCTGTTCTATGGTGGTATGGTACGTAAGAAAAACGTACTGAGTACTATGGCACATAGCTTTGTAGCAGCCGCAGTAGTCAGTATTGTCTGGGTCGTGATTGGTTATACCCTGGCATTTAGTGAAGGTAATGCCTTTATCGGTAGCCTGGATAAATTTATGCTGTCCGGTATTACGACTGAAGCGCTGTCAGGCACCATTCCCGAAATCCTGTTCGTCATTTTCCAAATGACTTTTGCGATTATTACGGTTGCCATCATTAGCGGTTCTATTGCTGAACGTATGAAGTTTGGTGCTTTCATCGCATTCATCACACTTTGGGTGATTCTAGTTTATGCGCCAATTACTCACTGGGTATGGGGCGGCGGCTGGTTAGGCAGTGATGGTGCACTGGACTTCGCTGGTGGTACAGTCGTACACATTAACTCAGGTGTTGCAGGTCTGGTTGCAGCTTACATGCTGGGTTCGCGTATGGGGCTAGGACGCGAATCTATGGCACCACACAATCTGACACTTACTGTAGTCGGTGCAAGCTTACTATGGGTGGGCTGGTTCGGTTTCAACGGTGGTTCAGCATTGGGTGCAAACGGTTCAGCAGGTTATGCACTCGTGGTTACACAAGTGGCAGCAGCAGCAGCAACAATCTCTTGGTTAATTACTGAAAAAATTGCACGTGGTAAAGCATCTGTATTAGGTGGTGCATCGGGTGCGGTTGCAGGTCTGGTGGTGATTACTCCAGCAGCTGGTTTCGTGACTGTAGGTGGTGCCTTAGCGATGGGTCTCATCGGTGGTGTAGTATGTTTCTGGGGTATTACTGCACTGAAACGTATGCTTAAGGCTGATGACTCTCTAGATGCTTTTGGTCTGCATGGTGTAGGTGGTATTGTCGGTGCGATTCTGACTGCATTCTTTGCCAGCGAATTTATCATGGGCGACGGTGCACCAACCAATGTAATGCATCAATTATGGGTACAAATTGAAGGGGTACTGGCAACAATCGCTTACTCTGCAATCTTGACCTTTATTATCCTGAAAGTGATCGATCTGATCATTGGTATCCGTGTTTCTTCTGATGATGAACGCATGGGTCTGGACTTGAGCCAACACGGCGAACGTGTCGAATAATCTGCTAAAACAATAATCAATATATTGTGTGAAACAGCCCGTCAGGGCTGTTTTTTTTCTATATATTGCGTAAAACTCTACAAACTTCAGAATTTTTGCTACACTCGGAAATCATCAGGATTTGTTCAATTAAACCGCTATGCATTGCCCATTTTGCAATACACCAGACAGTAAAGTGATCGATTCACGCCTGGCCGCTGAAGGTTGCCAGATTCGCCGTCGTCGTGAATGTGTCAGTTGTAATGAACGCTTTACCACCTTTGAAAGTTATGAAGTGGTGATGCCGCGGGTCATCAAATCCGATGGCAAGAATGAACCCTTTGATGAAGCCAAATTACGCCGCTCACTGATGCATGCCTTACAGAAACGTCCAGTGACACAAGAACAGATTGAAACGGTGCTCAGTGATATTCAGCTTCAAATTCGCCGTCTGGGTGAACGTGATGTCAAGTCACGTACCATTGGTGAAATCGTGATGCAATCTCTATTCGCATTGGATCATGTGGCTTATGTGCGTTTTGCTTCGGTCTATCAGGACTTTCAGGATGTTGAAGCCTTTCGTCGTCAGATCGAACAGATGCAGCAACGCGGCGAATTACAAGAATAAGCATGATTGAAATAACTCAAGATCAAATCTGGATGCGCCGTGCCATCGAACTGGCACGTCAGGGCCAGTATTCCACCAAACCGAATCCAAACGTTGGCTGTGTCATAGTTAAAGATGGCGTAGTAGTGGGCGAAGGTTTTCATCCCAAAGCGGGTCAGCCACATGCTGAAGTCTTTGCAATGCGTCAGGCCGGTGAGCAGGCCCAAGGTGCAACCGCTTATGTGACTTTGGAACCCTGTGCGCATTATGGGCGGACCCCGCCTTGTGCCAAAGGTCTGGTTGAAGCTGGCGTAGTTAAAGTCGTCGTGGCTTGTCCTGATCCAAATCCACTGGTCGCCGGAAAAGGTGTACAGATCCTGAAAGATGCTGGTATCGACGTTGAAGTGGGCATCTGTGAAGATGAAGCATATCCACTCAATTATGGTTTTCTGAAAGCTATGGCGACTGGGATGCCTTATGTACGTGTGAAAATTGCATCGAGTTTAGATGGTCGTACAGCCATGGCTTCGGGTGAATCGAAATGGATTACCGGTATAGAGGCTCGACAAGATGTCCAGCACTGGCGTGCGATTTCTGGCGCAGTGATTACCGGGATTGAAACAGTATTAGCCGATGATTGCCAGCTCAATGTCCGTAGCCTGAAAGGCGTTGATGACATCAGCAGGATTGTTCAGCCAAAACGGATTATTCTGGATCGCCAAGGTCGTTTGCCACTTACTGCCAAGATTTTGGAAAATCCAGAAACGGTGATGGTGATGGGACCTTATCGTCAGGAACTGGCCGATCTCGGTGTGATCCAGCTTGAGATTCAGCCTTTAAAAGAATTATTACAGTACCTGGTTCAGCAGCATCAGATTTATGACGTGCTGGTTGAGGCAGGAGCGACTTTATCTAGCGCATTTTTACAGGAAAAATTGGTGGATGAACTCATCAGTTATGTTGCACCGACTCTATTGGGGCAAACTGCGCGTAGTATGTTTAATGCAGAATTCAGCCAAATGGCAGAACAACTTCGATTCAAATTGCAGGACGTGACCCGTTTGGGTGATGACGTGCGCTTCAGGTTAATTCCTTCTCAAGAGACACTATGAATCCAGAGTCTACGGTTTACCACAAACGTCGCCATGCGGCACGTACCACAGATGAATATCTTTTCCATCAGCTGGTTCCTTATCTGGGGAACAAACGCCGTTTACTACATTTAATTCTGGAAGCACTTGAGAGCACGGGAACCCTAAAACGTGAAGATGGCCGTGCGCCGATTTTTGCCGATTTTTTTGCAGGTTCGGGGGTGGTTTCACGTCTGGCCCGTCAGAATGGCTATCGGGTGATTGCCAATGACTGGGAACCGTATAGTCATGCACTCAATCATGCAGTTTTAGCTTGTACTGAAGCACCTGCCTTTAAAGAGCTCGGTGGCTATCAGAAAGCGATTGATTATCTGAACCGTTTACCAGAAGTCAAAGGCTGGGTGACACATAATCTGTGTCCGCGCAATGATGAAATTTATGATCCGACCCGTGACCGTTTATTCTTCAAACGCCGTAATGGCATGCGTATTGATGCGATACGCCAGCAGATTGCCACTTGGCAAGCCCAAGGCGCAATTGATGATGTGGAAATGAGTGCTTTATTGGCACCACTTCTATATTCAGCCAGTTTTGTCAGCAATACTTCAGGCGTATTTAAGAGCTTTCATCATGGCTGGGGCGGTAAAACCCAGACCGCGCTGGAACGCATTGAATCGCTGCTTTGGTTAACACCAAGCCGTTTCTGTGAGGATAACAAGCATAAAGGTCCTGCAGCTGAAATGTGGTGTGTCGATGCCCAACATCTGGCGAATCAGATGAGTGGCTTTGAAGTGGATGTTGCTTATCTCGATCCACCATATAACCAGCATGCCTATAGCAGTAACTATCATGTGTTGAATGCTTTAACCCTCTGGGATCAGGTGGATCTGCCGACACCCGATACCAAAGGTTTTAAGAGCGGGATTGACCGTGCTTGGCGTAAAGAGCGCCCAAGTCAGTACAACTCGTCCAAGCATGCCAAGGAAGCCTATGAAACCTTGTTGGCAACCATCAATGCACGTTTTATTCTGACCAGTTATTCAACCGATGGTAATATCAGTGCGACAGATCTGTTACAAGCCAATCTGAAACGTGGCCGTGTGACCTTGCTAACTCAAGATGTGCCACGTTACCGTGTCAGCAAACAGCGCCAGTCCGAGCGTGCACGTGTACTGGAATTTATTGTGATTACCGACACGCATGCCAAGTCTGGGCCACCGATCCGTCAATTGTTAGGTCAGTTACACCATTATGCAGAACTGGGTGGTGTCGATACGACCAGTGTGAGCACGCAGCTAGCTCTCTGGTAAAAGCATAAAAAAGGAATAGAAAATGTTTACAGGTATTATTGAAAGCCTCGGTAAGGTCGAAAGCCTGCAAAATGTCGGCGGCGATGTACGCTTACGTATTCAGACTGATCTGGATATGACCGATGTCCATCTGGGCGATTCAATTGCCACCAATGGTATTTGCCTGACTGTAATTGACTGGGGCGATAACTGGTATGCTGCAGACGTGTCTCGAGAAAGTTTAAATCGAACCACACTCGGTAACTGGAAAGCGGGTCAACCTGTAAATGTTGAAAAAGCCATGCTGCCAACCACACGCTTTGGCGGGCATATTGTTTCTGGTCATGTCGACGCGGTGGGCGAAATCACGGTAGTGCGTTCCGATGCCCGTTCCATCTATTTTGAAGTGACAGCACCTGCTGAAATTGCCAAGTATCTGGCAGAGAAAGGTTCAGTCACAGTAGATGGTATCAGCCTGACCATTAACCATCTGCGTGGCAATATTCTCAGTTTAAACCTGATTCCGCATACCGCTGAACGAACCAATATTGAGACCTGGAAAGTCGGGACCAGAGTCAATCTGGAAGTCGATGTGCTGGCACGTTATATCGAGCGTTTGTTGCTGGGTGACAAGGCAGCTGAAACCACACCACAGTCGAAAATCAGTATGGATTTTTTAGCTGAAAATGGCTTTTTAAAATAACCAAACTGCTTAAATACTCAACAGTCTAATTGAAAAATTAGACTGTTTTTTTATTTTTCGGGATAATCCTGACTTCACTTTACGATTTTAACCCCAGCGGACAGGTCGAATGCTTGATTTCTTACTAAACCTGGAACAGTCTTTGCCGATATTGCTTGAGCAATATGGGGTGTGGATCTATGCCATTTTATTCCTGGTGATTTTTGCAGAAACGGGATCTGTATTTTGCTTTTTCCTGCCGGGAGATAGCCTGTTAATCGCAGTTGGTGCGCTCTGTTCTAGTAGCGATTTGATTACGCTGCATTCTATGGGATTACTGCTATTTACTGCGGCAGTGCTGGGCTATACCGTCAATTATTACACTGGCAAAGTGTTAGGCTTAAAATATTTCAATCAACATTCGCGTTTCTTCAAACCCGAATATTTGACCAAGACCAATCATTATTTTATGAAGCATGGCGGCAAAACCATCTTGATGGCACGTTTCATTCCTTTTGTACGTTCTTTTGCTCCATTTGCTGCCGGTTCGGGCCATATGAGTTTTATGACTTTTACGCTTTATAATCTGGCTGGAGGCGTATTGTGGATTGTAAGCTTACTGGGCATAGGTTATATGGCAGGTAATGCCGCCTTTATGCTGGCAGATTTTTTCTAGATGTGAATAAATAGAAAAGCCCACTTTTGTGGGCTTTTCTAGGCTTATTTTTTAAGTGAATTAACGCTTTTGCAGAATGTAATCAATTTCTTCACGGGCTGCAGCACGTAAGCGGTTACGCAGCTGTACCAAAGTTTCCTCGATCGCAGTTTCGGCTTCAAGTTCCAGACGTAATCGGGTACTTTCCAGTTCTGACAGAATCTCAGTATCATCAATTTTGATTTGGGCGGAATTTAAAATCCGATTTTGCTCAAAACGTGCCGCATAATTCAGGACTTCAGCATTCAGGCTGTCCCGTAATAGTTCTAGGGTACGTGTCTGCTCTGCATATTTACGTTCTTCATCCAGCTTCATCTGCTCGATATACGCCTGCTCCTGAGCACGCTTATCAGCCAGCGCTTTTTCAAGGGCCTGCTGTTTACGAATCCGTGCTTCTTCAATCAGTTCCGCTTTGCGTTGTACATAGGCAGCCTCAATTTTACGCTCGGATTCTTTTTGCAATTGCTGGTCATGTGCCAGCCATTCCTGCAATGACGTCTCTGGCTGAAGTACGTCGCAGATACGCGCGAGGTCATCAATAAAGGTCTGACGCACAGCTTCAGGCACATTTAACCAGCGCTGTTTGAAATCTGGACCAACATTTAATGCCACGGGCATCTCCTTATGAGGTTTAAGTAAGGCTACAGTTTATAAGTTTTCGGCTCAATACCCAGTCGACGGTATTGCTTAAACTTCTCGCGGCCGAGTTGCTTGGCCGTTTCGTTGTTTTCAATAATCTCAATAATGTGACTAAATTTAGCGTAAGGTTCAAGTGCTTCAGGATTAAAATTAAAGATAATCCAGTCTTGTTGCTCAGGCAAGCTTGCAGAGATACAGACACTGGCCTGTGGCTGGTCAATACCATGCGGGATGAAAGCGGTAGGATCAAACGTCCACAGATGTTCATCCAGCTGTTGCTGCAAGTCAGCATCGCCACAGAGTAACCAGATCCGTTCCGGCTGGCGCAGAATCTTGCGGCATAAACGGCAGGTACTTTCGACCTGCCGTTCAGGGCTTTTTTCAAATAAATAAAAGCTGACTTTAGCCATTCTTTTGAACACGGTTCGCCAGGAATTGCATTAATAATGGCACTGGACGACCTGTTGCACCTTTATTGGTGCCTGAATTCCAGGCTGTACCTGCGATATCTAGGTGTGCCCAGCGGTAGTCACGGGTGAAACGCTGCAGGAAGCAAGCTGCAGTCACAGAGCCGGCCTTAGGACCACCAATGTTGGCAATATCTGCAAATGGAGAATCCAGCTGCTCCTGATAGTCATCCAATACTGGCATACGCCATACACGGTCAAATGAAGTTTGACCAGCAGCTTCGAGTTCAGCGGCCAGTTCATCATCCGGCGTGAACATGCCAGTCAGGACTGAACCCAGTGCAACCACACAGGCCCCGGTCAAAGTTGCAATATCAATCACGAGAGCAGGGTTAAAGCGTTTTACGTAAGTTAAAGTATCGCAAAGTACCAGACGACCTTCTGCATCAGTATTCAGAATTTCAACCGTTTGACCGCTCATCGTGGTGACAATATCGCCTGGACGGGTTGCTTTGCCAGATGGCATGTTTTCAGCAGCGGCAATGGTACCCACAACATGAATATCTAAACCAGATTCGCATAATGCACGCATGGTACCCAGCACTGAAGCTGCACCACACATATCGTATTTCATTTCGTCCATGCCAGCACCTGGTTTCAGGGAAATACCGCCGGTATCAAAGGTAATCCCTTTACCGACTAAAACGACGGGTGCTTCACTACGTTCTGCATGATATTCGATGGTAATGATACGTCCTGGACGGTCTGAACCTTTGCTCACTGCCAGGAAAGAGTGCATTCCCAGATCAGCCATTTGCTGTTCATCCAGTACATTCACTTTAAGCAGTTTTGGATATTCAGCCGCTAAAGCCAGGGCCTGTTCCGCCAGGTATTCCGGGAAACAAATATTGCCTGGACGGTTACCCAAGTCACGTGCTAAGTTTTGGCCGGTTTGCACTGCCTGAAGCAATTGCAGCTGTTCTGCAGTTACTGGACTGTCAGTTGCAATCAGGTTGATTTGCTCAAGTACAAATTCATTTTTCTTGGATTTGAATTCATCAAAGGCATACGCAGCCTGGGTCAGCAATAGTGCAAAAACGTTATGAAATTGGGCTGGCAGAGCAGAAATGTCTACGCTGATCTGCTGGAATTTTTTCTGTGCTGCTTTTACGATAGTTTGCGCAACTTTCGCCAGTTTGCCCGGCTGTAGTTCAGCAGTCTTGCCCAAGCCAACCAGACAGGCGTTGGCACTCGCTGGAACATTACCAACTAATGCCAGGGTTTCATTTAAACCTGCTTTATATTGTGTCGCTGTGGTGATTTCTTCGAACTTGTTAATCTGATAAGTGGCAGCTGACTGCTGAAGTTGCTCAGAATCCACAAGAATTAACAGATATTGGCTGGATGCATTCTCTTGGAATGACGTATTAATTGTCAGTTTCATATGCGTTTATTTAAGCCTTATAAAATTTGCAACCATTAAACCATTGAAACAATTTCCTGAACAGGGTTTCAATGTTCAACTCAAGTATCGGTTTTATATTTTTAAGCTTAACATTCGGGTAAACTATGACAAGTTTTTACCCTGTATTCTGGAAGATTTAATTTGATTATTCGGCGTTATCTGGTCAAGCAAGTTGTATCAACATCCTTGGTTGTGATTGCCTTATTGACCTTGATCATGATGGGTGGTCGACTGATCAAGTACTTCGGTGTGGCAGCACAAGGACGTCTGGATGCAGGCATTCTGTTCAGTATTATTGGTTATCGTTTGCCTGAATTCCTGACCCTGATTTTACCTTTAGGTTTCTTTATTGGTCTGATGCTGGTATTTGGCCGGCTCTATGTCGATCATGAAATGGCAGTCATGAATGGTAGCGGGGTCAGTCGCAATCAGCTGGCACGATTACTCATTCCGATGACTTTGGTATTTCTAGTCGTTCAGGCATTTTTAATGCTCTGGGCGGCACCGTGGGGTATTCGTCAGTTTGAAGCATTGACCAATGAGCAGGCAGTACGGACGGGTTTTGATCTGGTAAGGCCGAAAGAATTTATTTCCTCGGGACCCTATACCATCTATGCAGGTGATCTGTCGGAAGACCGTAAAAACCTGAAAGATATCTTTTTCTATCAACGTGCAGAACGTGAAGGCAAACCAGATGTCATGATTCTGGCGCAAGAAGCGACCCGTGTAGAAGTGGCAGGGGACACCGCCAATGTGGTGGATCTGGTCAATGGTCGGCGTTATGAAATTTTTGCCGGCATGCCGAAATATACCCAAGCGGAATTCGAGACTTATCGTCTGCGTCTGGAAAATGATAAAGAAGCCAAGTTTGAAAGTGCTGAGGTTGAAGCGTTGCCGACTTCGAAACTCTGGGAAAACCGCGATGATCCTGTGGTCGCCAGTGAGCTCGGTTGGCGAGTATTTGTACCATTTGCGATTATTGCGGCGCTGATGCTGGCCAATGCCTTGTCTGAAGTGAGTCCACGTCAGGGGCGCTATCTTAAACTGTTTCCAGCACTCTTGATCTTTGCCAGCCTGATTGTGGCTTTAATGGCAGTAAAAACGCGCGTCAGTAAAGAGGAAATGGGGATCTGGGCTTATCCAATGGTCCTGATTTTCTATGGTATTGCTGCGGCTCTATTTGCACGTAAGCAAAAGCTGGCGCCGAAAATCAAGAAACAGATTCAACGAGCGAGGTTTTAATCATGCTGGCACGTCGTATCGTTGCAAAACATGTGACCGGAACCACTGCACTTGCTATGCTCGGTGCAACAGCCGTATTGGCCGGTCTACAGGTATTATTTACTTACTTGGGTGAACTGGGTTCATTAAAAGAAGGCTACGGTGCCTGGCAGGCATTAAAATATGTGCTATGGGGCGCGCCAAATTATCTGTATGAAATCCTACCAATCTCTGCACTGATTGGTGCTGTTCTCGGCTTAGGTACACTCGCTTCTAACAGTGAGTTGATTGTGATGCGTTCGGTTGGGGTCAGCCTGTGGCGGATTGTCGGCTGGGTAATTCGTTCGGCATTACTCCTGGTGATTTTATCTTTTGCTTTAAGTGAATGGGTAATTCCGTATACCAATGAGCAGGCCAAAGCGGTAAAGAGCTACAACAAGCCTGTAAAAATTGGTGAGGTTAAAGGCTACTGGACCCGTGAAGGTCAGCGTTTTATCTATATTGACTATGCTAATGCCAAAGGCGAGCTAAAAAATGTACAGATGCTGGACTTTGATGAAGATTATCGTCTGCGCGGTACGCTAAAAGCCGAGCAGGGTGATTTTATCAAGGATGGTGCATGGACTCTACAGAATACGCAGGAAATGAATATTCTGCAGAATGGTAATGCCACGCTGATAACACATTCCGAACAGCCGCTGGCCTTAGCGCTGCAACCGAAGTATGTGCATATGGTGACCATTGACCCGGAGGATCTATCGCCTAGTCAACTGGTCAGTTTCATGAGCTATATGCATGAGTATAGCCAGGTACCAAAGACCTATGAACTGGCTTTCTGGCAGAAAGTCGGCTCGCCATTTGCTCTGATTGCATTGGTGGTGATTGCCTGTTCCTTTATTTTTGGACCGCTACGTCAACAATCCATGGGCTTTCGCCTGGTGATTGCATTATTTGCAGGTTTAGGCTTCTTCTATCTGCAGGACTTCTTGGGTTATGCGAGTTTAGTCTATGCACCGTCGCCAGCATGGTTTGTGTTTATTCCAATTATCATCATGTTTGCAATTGGTGGTTATCTACTGCATCGGGCACGCTAAGCCACAAGAAAATAGAAGAAATCAATCGCAGTGAGAGGCTTAAACCATGGTGTAGTCATGGCCTCTCACTGCAAAATTAGTTAAAATAGAACGATTAATTCGTAAACGAACAAGAGTATTCATTATGACGGATGCAACTGCTGGCAAAATCCCTCACGTATTGGTAATTATGGATGGTGTGGGTCATCGCGAAGCGGTCGAAGACAATGCGTTTTTAGCGGCTAAACGACCTCATTTAACTGCTATGCAGGAAAAGCATCCGCATGGTTTGATCTCTGGTTCTGGTGAAGATGTCGGCCTGCCTGATGGTCAGATGGGTAACTCTGAAGTCGGTCATATGAACCTGGGTGCTGGCCGTGTGTTATATCAGGACTTCACTCGTATTACCAAAGACATCCGTACCGGTGCGTTCTTTGAGCATGAAGTACTGATTGATGCGGTAGAAAAAGCCAAAGCATCAAATGGTGCCGTACACATTCTGGGCCTGTTATCTGAAGGTGGTGTGCACTCACATGAAGACCATATCGTCGCGATGGCAGAGCTGGCATTAAAACGTGGTGCCAAAGTCTATCTGCATGCTTTCCTGGATGGCCGTGATACGCCGCCGAAAAGTGCACAACCATCATTGGAAAAATTAGATGCTGTTTTTGCTCAATATCCAGGTCAAGGCCGTATTGCCACCATGATTGGCCGTTACTTTGCCATGGATCGTGACAACCGTTGGGATCGCGTGGAACAGGCGTATCGTTTGCTGACTGAAGGTGAAGCAGTTCGTACGGCAGCCACTGCAGTAGAAGGCCTGGAACAGGCATATGCAGCAGATGAGTCTGATGAATTCGTGAAAGCGACCCGTATCGGTGATGTGGCTGCGATTCAGGATGGTGACAGCGTAGTCTTCATGAATTTCCGTGCGGATCGTGCGCGTGAATTAACACGTGCTTTTGTTGAGAAAGATTTTACTGGTTTTGAACGCAAAGTTGTGCCAAATCTGGCGAAATACGTGATGTTGACCCGTTATCAGGCAACAATCGATGCGCCTGTAGCATATATGCCAGAAGCGCTGGTGAACTCGATTGGCGAATATTTATCAGACCTGGGCAAAACCCAATTACGTATCGCAGAAACTGAGAAATATGCACACGTGACTTTCTTCTTCAGCGGTGGTCGTGAAGATGAATATCCAGGTGAAAAACGTATCCTGATTCCATCTCCAAATGTAGCAACTTATGACCTAAAACCGGAAATGAGTGCATACGAAGTGACCGATGAACTGGTTGCAGCGATCAACTCAGGTGAGTTTGACCTGTTGGTGGTGAACTATGCCAATGGCGATATGGTCGGTCATACCGGCGTATTTGATGCAGCAGTCAAAGCAGTGGAAGCAGTGGATACTTGCTTAGGTCGTGTTTATGAAGCAGTGATGGCGCAAAAAGGCCATATGATTATTACTGCAGACCATGGTAATGTTGAGCAGATGCAAGACTATCAAAGTGGTCAGGTGCATACCCAACATACGACTGAACTGGTCCCGTTTATTTATGTGGGTCCAACTTCGGCAACGATTGCAGAAGGCGGTGTACTGGCGGACGTGGCGCCAACATTGTTAAGTCTGATGCAACTTCCGGTGCCAGCAGAAATGCAGGGCCGTAACTTAATTGAGCTGAACGCTTCATAAAAAATATCAATAGGATAAAGAATGGCAAAATCACAGCAGAAGTCAGTTTTACTCGCAAGCTTACTGATGTGTTTGAGCCATTCGGCATGGAGTGCTGGGTCTCAGGGTCCAGCACTCGATGATATGGTCATGGACCAGCAAACCTATAGCGAAATTCCGGTTTCTTCGATTCAGGAATTCGTGCAGATTTATGGCATTGTCAAAGATAATTATATTCAAGATAAAAATGACGATGCATTATTCCAACAGGCAATTCGTGGTCTGGTCGGTGGTTTAGACCGCTATTCCCGTTATCTTTCTCCAGAAGACTTTAAACAGCTCCGTCAATATACCGAAGGCGATCTAGCCAGTATCGATTTTGACCTGCAGTTTAATCCGCAATTGAAGCAGTGGATGGTACAGGGACTCAGTCCAGATGCCGACTCTGCCAAGCAGGGACTGCGTAATGGCGTGACAGTTTACAAGATTGATGATCAGATCTTAAATACGCTGAAGCGCGAGCAGGTTCGGGATTTGCTCAGTGGCGCGATAGGCTCTACTTTAAGCATTCAGCTTTCTGCGCAAAGTGCGCCGGTGACGCTGGTTCGTAATATTAAAGTAGATACCGAGATTAAATCGACCTTACATAATAATCAGGTGCTGGTCTTGCAGGTCAAGGTCTTCCAGCAGGACACAGCCAACGAAATTAAACGAATTATTGACAGCTATTCTGGTCAACGTTTAAAAGCCGTGTTATTTGATTTACGTAATAATCCGGGTGGTCTGCTTTCGGCAGCGGTAGAGTCTGCGGATCTATTCCTGAATCAGGGCATTATTGTCTCGACCAAAAGCCGGGCAGAAGGGGATCAGCAGTTTCAGGCTTTACCAGGATTTGAATTTCAGAATCTGAAAATTGGAATCTTGATTAATAACCGTTCTGCCTCTGCAGCCGAAGTCTTTACCGCTGCCTTGAAAGAGCATAACCGTGCCTGGGTGGTCGGTGAAAAAAGCTATGGTAAAGGTGTGGTGCAGAAACTGTTTCCTCTTAGCAATGGGGCGGCGTTACAGATGACGGTATCGCAATATTTCAGCCCCAGTGGTCAGCGTATTGAGGGTCTTGGTGTGCAGCCTCACCTCAGTTATCCGCTTGGCGTTGAGATGAGGGAAGAAAGTTATCTGGATCACATCACTGAATTATTGCTTTTACAAAAATAATGAAGGGGGCATAGCCCCCTCATCAATCATTCTTCTTCATCGGTATCGAGCCCAAATTTCTTCAGACGATAACGCAGCGAGCGAAAAGACATGCCCAACTTTTTTGCGGCAAGCGTACGGTTCCAGTGAGTCAGATTCAATGCATTTAGCAAAATTTCTTTCTCGATTTTCTCCATATACAGTTCAAGACCTTCTTCAGGCAGTTTTTTCGGTACGATAAAAGTGTCAGTAGTGTTACTCGACTCGGATGCTATATTCGATGTGATTTCGGAAGTCACAAAACTCTGGCGTAAAGGTGCAGTTTGCAAATGCTGGATATCAATTGTGTCTTCATCGCTGAGGGTAATAGCTCGCTCGATGATATTACGCAATTCCCGGACATTTCCTGGATAGTATTGAGTCAGTAACTGCTCTTTGCTACGTTCAGTCAGGCGTTTCACAGGGATTTGCCATTCCTGACAGATCTTCTGAATAAAGTGTTCAGCCAGCAGCAGAATGTCATTACCACGCTCACGTAATGGTGGCAACACCAGATCCATCACATGAATGCGGAAGAATAAATCCTGACGGAATCTACCTTGCTGTACCTGTGCTTCCAGGTCCTGATGACTGGCGCTGATGACGCGAAAATCTACATCAATTTCGATATCTGAACCTAAAGGGCGAATCCGTTTTTCCTGTACTGCACGCAGTAGTTTGACCTGCATACTGAGTGGAAGCTCTGCGATTTCATCCAGAAATAAACTGCCGCCATGTGCAGACTGGATCAGCCCCTGTTTGTCCTGCATGGCGCCAGTAAAGCTGCCTTTCTTGTGCCCGAACAGCTCACTTTCCATCAGTTCAGCTGGAATCGCACCACAGTTAATGGCAATAAAGGGACCTTCACTCCGGTTACTGAGGCGATGAACCAGATTTGCCACCACTTCCTTTCCAGTTCCAGATTCACCGGTAATAAATACAGGAGCTTGAGAGCGGGCAATTTTATGCAAGGTCGTACGTAATTGCTGAATCGGCTTGGACTGACCAATCAGCATTTTATATTCTAGGGTATCTTGCTGATTGGATTGGTAATCTACTGGCTTATTTAGTGCTTTTTGCAGTAACTGTTCCAGATGTTTCTGATTGATCGGCTTACTGACAAAGTCAAAGGCACCTGCTTTAAGGGCAGCAATGGCAATATCCATATTGCCATAGGCAGTTAACACAGCAACCGGTAGGGAAGGATGATGCTCACTGATAAATTCTAGGAGCTGCAAGCCATTGCCATCAGGTAGATTCAAGTCCGTAAGGCAGGCATCATACTGATGATCTGCCAGGCGTTTTTTAGCATCCTCCAGACGATGGGCGATATGCGTGCGGATTCCCATACGCATGAGCGACATCTGCATGAGCGTACAGAGATCTTCCTCATCATCGACCAATAGTACCAGTGGTTGTTGTTCCACACTCTTTCCCCTTAAGTTCAAAAATTAAACAGTGATGCGCTGGCAGCTAATCCGGAAGCAGGCACCCTGTTCTTGTTGTATATAATTCAGCTGGGCCTGATTGGCCTCACAGAAACTGTGGGATAAATATAGCCCTAGTCCTGTACCATTAATTGAAGTGCTGAAAAATGGCTTAAACAGCAGACTCTGATCGGCAGGCGCAACACCCTGACCAAAATCCCGTACATCAATCCAGACTTTATGTTCATAAGGATGAACTTTTAATTCTACATAGCCTACGGCTGGATCGTTATGCCGCACGGCATTACGCAATAAATTGACCAATACTTGACGTAGCTGGGCTTCATCAAACTGGATATCCAGTCGCATATCAATATTCAGCTTAATCTGATCAGCAATATCAGCCAAATCCTCATGGATACATTGTGGAATAAATTCATTCAGCTGAATAGATACTGGATGAGTCTCTTTATTCTTCACCATATTCAGCGTGTCTTCAATAATCCGGTTGATTCGTGTTGCCTGCTTGCTGATCATGCCATGCAACACCTGCTGCTGGTCCTGTTCACAGCCAGGTAACAGATCATTGGCTTGAACAATCGCTGCAAGCGGATTACGAATCTCATGGGCAATACTGGCAGAAAGTTGCCCGAGTGCCGCCAGTTTTAATTGCTGGACTTGTTGATTAAGTTTTCGCGCATCTTGCAGCACCAGCAACATTAAAGTTTGATGCGGTACAATCAGTTTTTGTACCTGAACATGAATATTGAAACGGCTTTGCTGGGATTCAAACTGAAAGCGTTCGCCATTTTCCAGATCTTCAAAGCGGATCAGCTCAAACAGATCTGGTTGTGACTGGTACAATGGAAACGTGTCATGTGCATACATTTGCTGGATGCCAAGCAAGTGGCAGGCAGCAGGATTACTCAGCACCACATGACAGTTTTCATCGAGAACCAGATAACCAGTCTCAATCTGTTCCAGAATATAACGGTTAATATTTTGTAGACGATAAAGTTCCATGGACTGGGAAAAATTGACATTTTCCAAGATCTGGAAACGTCGGACTGCAATTTGCCCGATGCCATAGACCACAAAAAACATGAAAGCCAATATGGCGCTATTGCCGATATTACCCAGAGAGGAAAGGGTAAACAGGCTGGTGATGAAATGCTGGTAAATCACACTGATGACCGCAATCAAGGTAATCACCAGCGCTTTTTGTGCATTCAGTAAAATGGAAGCGGCAAAGATAGTAATCACGAATAGCATACTGAGCTGTAGATTGGTGCCATTTGTGGCCAAGGTCAGCAGGCTGAGTGCACAGACATCGACAATAAAAATACCGGTCAGCTGTTGCTGAACAAATTTCTTAAAATACTTCAGAACAAAAAGCTGGATCAAGGCGATAGCAATGAAGCTACTCAGTACATAATGATACAGCTTGGGATATTCTAAATCGCTGGTGTGTTCAGGATAAGTGAGCACGAAAATCAGCAGTAAACCAGTACTGATGATCAGGCGGTATGCCGCATACCAGGTGCCCAGCAGATATTGATTAAGCTCTGAATAAGAAGATCGCTGGGACATAGAACCTTTTTTGTTTTTTTAAGTTTTATTAAATAGAGGGCATGAAATATTAAGGTTTAATCAGACCATAGCGCATTGCTAGATGGGTGAGTTTCACATCGCTGTCGATATTAAGTTTTTCAAAAATACGATAACGATAGGTATTTACAGTCTTAACACTAACAAAAAGTTTATCTGCAATTTCCTGGGCACTAATGCAGTTGACGACCATCATGGCAACCTGCATTTCGCGTTCGGACAGGGAATCAAATGGGGATTGCTGTGTGTCAGATAAATAAGAGCTCGCTAATTGCTCGGCAATATCTGCACTAAAGTATTTGCCGCCCTGCATGACTTTATTAATGGCACGTACCATCTCGGTAACAGGTGCACCTTTGGTGATATAGCCTTTAGCACCTGCTTTGAGTAACAGCGATGGATAAGGTTCTTCAGCAAGGCCGCTGACAGCGACAACTTTAGTATCTGGGGCTGTCTGTAGCAGTCGACGCGTGGTTTCAACACCACCAATGCCCGGCATATTCACATCCAGGAGCACTACATTCGGATGATGCTGACGTACCAGAGTAATTGCTTCTTCACCAGATTCAGCTTGTCCAATGACCTGAACATCAGTGTGGTCTTCAAGCATTCTACAGATGCCAGTACGCACCAATTCATGGTCATCTACAACTAAAACTGTGATCACGTATACTCTCCCTCAGATGAAAAATCATTTTTTTTGTTACACAACGCAAAATAAGCTTGCAATGAAACTACAAAATTAGCAATCCTACAGACATGTCATATTGAACTGTATCACGCAGTGTAGAGATCAATAATTGTTCTGCATTGTGGTAAATGTAATGTAAGCCATATTAGAGGTAATACGCAAATCAATCTTACCTCGTAAGTTGGGTGAAGGAATAGTGAAGAAAACACATAAGTCTTTGATGCATGTACTGGGTCTGTCGCTGGCAGTCAGCATGAGTACGACGACGAGTTTTGCTGAAATTATCATGAATTCGTCAGCAGCGGCCCCTCAGTCTAGCCTGAGCTGGTCTTCTGAACAGGCCAACCAGTTCTTGAGTGATGGATCGGATGCCGATGATGAGCCTTCTCCGCTTGGCTCTACGACAGTCACCACGACCATCCGTAGTCAGAATGGTCAAGCAGTACAAGAACCTGCCAGAACTGTACAGATTCTGGATACCAAGACCTATGGCACGCAGCCATCTGTCAATGCGCGTTCAGCGCTGGTAATGGACGCGCAGACCGGTGAAGTGCTGTATAGCAAGAACAGTAATACAGCAGTGCCGATTGCATCGATTACCAAGCTGATGACAGCAGTGGTAATCTCTGATGCGCGTTTAAACATGAATGAAAAAATCACACTACAACAGGGTGATTTTTCATGTTCAGGTTGTAAGAGTTCAAGCTCGACGTTACGTGTCGGAGATACGATGAATCGTGCTGAAGCTTTATTGTTTGCACTGATGAAATCTGAAAACCCGGCTGCAGCAGCGTTGGCACGTACCTATCCAGGTGGTCGTAGTGCTTTTATTTCTGCCATGAATAGTAAAGCCAAAGCATTGGGTATGAATTCAAGTAAATTTCTGGAATCTACCGGATTGCATCCGGGCAATAAGTCATCTGCAAGAGACTTGGGGATTCTGGTAAACACCGCTTCGCAATACGGCTTGATCCGACAGTTCTCAACCACAGCAAGTTATGACTTTAACTTGGGTTACCGTGTGTTGAAATCGAATAACACCAATGCGCTGGTACGTAATGGTGGCTGGAATATTAATATTTCTAAAACCGGTTTCATCAATGAAGCTGGACGTTGTGTAGTGATGCATACCACCTTAAATAACCGTCCAGTAGTCGTAGTGTTGCTTGGAGCAGATTCATCTGCTGCACGTACCAATGATGCAACACGTCTCATGACTTGGGTGTCTAGTTTGCCGAAACAGCGTGTTTAAGCTTTTATAAAATATTTAAGTCATAAAAAAGCCCTGCAGATGCAGGGCTTTTTGATTCTGTCTCTTACATATTAGACAGAATAGAATCGCGTACTTGATCCAATGTTGCATCGATCGACAGCATTACTGCATCAGAACATTGTTTGATTGCAGTATCTGGGTCTTTCAAACCATTACCTGTCACAGTACAAACAATCACTGACCCTTCAGCAATCTTGCCAGCTTTGATGTCACGAATTGCACCGCCGATAGACGCTGCAGAAGCAGGTTCTACGAATACACCTTCGTACATAGAAAGTAGACGTTGTGCTTCCAGAATTTCAGCATCAGTCAGTTCGTCGAACCAACCTTGAGAATCACGAACCACAGCTTTGGCATGGTTCCAGCTTTGTGGATTACCAATACGGATTGCAGTTGCCACAGTTTCAGGATTTTCCACTGGCGCACCACGTAGGAATGGTGCAGCACCAGCCGCCTGGTAACCGACCATTGTCGGAAGGCCTTCAGGTTTAGGACCAGTGAACGCATCAGTTGCAGGGTCATAAACCACTTGCTCAAACTGATCAGCAGGTTGGTTGGCAACGGCTTCGGTATAACCCATCCAGTGTGCAGTGATGTTACCTGCGTTACCGACAGGTAGGCAGTGGTAGTCAGGTGCACGACCCAGCTCATCTACGATTTCGTAAGCAATGGTTTTTTGACCTTGCAAACGGTATGGGTTGATTGAGTTCACAATCGTCACAGGTGCTTTATCAGCGATTTCTTTCACCAGACGCATACCATCGTCAAAGTTACCGCGGATTTGCATGGTGATCGCGCCATACATCATCGCTTGTGCCATTTTACCCATGGCAATTTTGCCTTCAGGAATTAACACAAACGCTTTCATGCCTGCACGTGCAGCATAGGCAGCAGCAGCAGCAGAAGTGTTACCTGTAGAGGCACAGATAATCGCTTTTGAGCCTTCTTCAGCGGCTTTGGTCACCGCCATGGTCATACCACGGTCTTTAAATGAACCAGTCGGGTTTAAGCCCTCGTACTTCACATAAATTTCAACATTTTTGCCAATAATGCGCGGAATATTCGCAAGCTTAATCAGTGGTGTATTACCTTCGCCTAGAGAAACAGCAGGGGTAGTTGCAGACACTGGTAAACGGTCGCGATAGCGGTCAACTAAACCAGTATAACGATTGGCATTCGACATGATGATGTTCCAATTGTGTGTAGAGCTTGGTGAGGAGCGTAAACCCCTCAACCCGATTAATTATCAAGCGATTCTAAACGAATTCGCACAATTTCGCCATGAATGACAGGAAGAGCTTGAATTTGCTTTAACGCTTCATCCATTTTCGCTTCCTTGACTGGATCAGTCAGGATCACGATAGGAATAAGGTCTTTTAAGCGAGACTGCTGCATGATGGCATCAATACTAATACCGTTACGGCTCAGAATAGAGGTCACTTCTGCAAGAACGCCGGTTTGATCTTCAGCGTTAATACGGATGTAGTAGCCTGTGGTCATTTCTTCACGAGGAAGAATTGGCAAGTCGCTTAAGCTTTCAAAAGCCAGTTGTGGAATTGTTCCTGCGCCATCCTCAGTGTAAGAGATGTCACGCACGATATCCACCACGTCAGCGACTACAGCAGATGCTGTAGGACCAGCACCAGCGCCAGCACCATAGTACAGTGTAGGGCCAACGGCATTGGCTTGTACCAGGACTGCATTTTTCACGCCATTTACATTGGCGATCAGTTGCTCCTCAGGAATCAGGGTCGGGTGAACACGAAGTTCAATCCCTGTTTCTGTACGACGAGCAATACCGAGGTGTTTAATACGGAAACCTAAGTCTTCAGCATATTTTACATCTTGAGCCGTGATTTTGCTGATGCCTTCGGTGAAGACTTTATCAAATTGCAGCGGGATACCAAATGCAATCGATGCAAGTAAGGTTAGTTTATGTGCGGCATCAATACCTTCAACGTCAAAGGTTGGATCTGCTTCAGCATAACCCAGTTCTTGCGCTTCTTTCAGTACATCTTCAAAAGCACGGCCTTTGTCACGCATTTCAGTCAGGATGAAGTTACCTGTACCGTTAATGATGCCCGCCAGCCAATCAATTTTGTTGGCAGCCAAGCCTTCACGCATGACTTTAATAATCGGGATGCCACCTGCCACCGCTGCCTCGTAAGCAATTTGCACAGCGTTGTCATCAGCAAGTTTGAACAGTTCATTACCGTGTTCAGCGAGCAAAGCCTTGTTCGCAGTCACGACCTGTTTGCCATGCAGGATAGCTTCTTTAATGACTTCATAGGCAGGATGAATACCACCCATCACTTCAACCACAACATCAACATCTGGCTGACGTACGATCTCTAGCAGGTCAGCACTTTGCTTGATGCTGTCATCGAGTTCCAGGTCAGGACGCGGACGACGGGTACCCACATAAGTAATTTGAATTTCACGACCGGTGCGACGTTTAATCTCAGCAGCATTTTGTTTTAATAGTTTAAGGGCACCACCACCCACAGTACCAAGACCGAGGATTGCCAGACGAACTGGTTTCACGTCACACTCCAAATATAAACAGTTTTTTACGAGAGCCTAGATCATAGCTAAAAAAACGCGCTGACTCTAGGGTGATCTCAGAATATCTTTATGTATAACATAAAGTAAAATAACTTATTAAAATGAGTTATTTAAGACGGTCCAAAAGTTCAGCGGTCGACATATAACCACCCAGGTAAACACCTTCTGAACTATAGACACCCGGGGTACCGTTCACACCGATATTCAGACCCATTTGATATTGATCTTTCACAGGATTTTGACAGGTTGCTGGTGTAATTGATCCACCGGCAATGGCAGTATCGAAGGCAGCACGACGGTCGGCACTACACCAGATTGCTTCCATGGCTGGCATATGCTGCTCACCACGTGGCCATGCGATATAACGTACCTCAATGCCTTTATTGTTCATCTCATCCATCTGTTCATGGAATTTATGGCAGTACGGGCAGCTAACATCGGTAAAGACATAGATAATATGCTTGGCTTTGTTGCCTTTGGCAGGGTAAATCAACAGGTCTTCGGCTTTTAGTGCTGCAAAGATTTTCTTATTTACATCGGATTGCAGGGTTTCGCTGACATTGTGCAGCTGTTTGTCACCCAGACGGATCACATCACCTTGAATGATGTATTTACCATCACTAGTCGCATAGACAGACGACATGCCTTCCAAGCTAACCCAGAACAGATTGGGTACTTCAGTGGTTTTAACGCCAGTGATTTTTGCCTTAATACCAGCCTTTTTGAAGTGACCTTCCAGGGTTGAGATCAGACGTTGCTGAGCATTACGTTCTGATACGGTAGATGCTTCACCCGTCGCTGGTGCACTTGCAGTTAAAGTATCTGACTTTTTATCGTTTTGATTAGAGTTGGAGCAAGCAGTAAGACTGAAACCTGCAGCAAGCATACATGCGATAAACAGACTGGAGCGGGCAAATGTCATGGATAACCCTTTTTGTTCTTAGATAAAAATAGATGCCTAGCATAACAAAAAAATAGTTTGCAGGTTGAACTTCTCTGTACACGTGGTCAGTTCAGTTCAGTTCAGTTCAGTTCAGTTCAGTTCAGGCCCGTGGATGATGTGACGCATGCAGCTGCTGCATACGGACTTGTGCCACGTGGGTATAAATTTGGGTGGTCGACAGGTCACTATGTCCCAATAGCATCTGCACGACACGTAGATCTGCACCATGATTCAACAGGTGGGTGGCAAAGGCATGACGCAAGGTATGGGGGGAAAGCTCTGCCTGGACACCGGCCTGTAGTGCGTAACGCTTGATCGCATACCAGAAATTCTGTCGGCTCATGATGCCACCATGCTGGGTCAGGAACAGATAGTCGGTTGCTGTCTTGTACAATTGCGGACGTGCTTCATTCAGATATTTCTCGATCCATTCGCAGGCGACCTGCCCCATGGGTACTAATCGTTCTTTGTTGCCTTTACCTACGATACGCAGATAACCCTGTTTTAGGTTAATCAGTTCCAGTCGCAGGTTGAGTAGTTCTGTTACACGTAATCCACAGGCATAGAGCACTTCCAGCATCGCCCGATCACGTAAACCCAAGGCAATATTGATATCCGGTGCATTGATCAATGCTTCAACATCGGCTTCGGAAAGGTCTTTGGGCAGGGCACGTCCCAGTTTTGGTGTCTTGTGTGCAGCAACCGGATTGTCATTTCTCAGCTTTTGCTCACGCAAGAATTTATAAAATGAGCGCAGGGCGGACAAACAGCGTGCAATTGAACGTGGACTTTTTTGCTGTTTGGTCAGCTCAATCAATACATCCGAGATATCATCATGATCCCATTCTGGTAAGGCTTTAGTTAGGCAACTACTGCATTGAATTAAATCAGATAAATAGGCATTCCGCGTATGAGGACTCACGGTTTGTGCAATCAGATAGTCACGATAGCCATGCAGAAACTGGGCATTTTCCGGAATCTGGACAGGAGCGGGAATACGGGGTTTTTTATTCAACATAGGGTGAAAGAATCTGATCTAAAAAAGCGATAATGAGTATTGATATTCTCCAATGTAGTTTAATTTTATTACAGTGTCGATGTGATATAAGCTAAATCGGTTTGTAATTAATCTTATTTGTTAATTATTCTCATTTGTTTGTATACTGTACAAAATAGTTTAGGAATTTTCGCGGTGCGTTTGTCGGATTTGAAAGTGAAGCAAACAGCTATCATTCGAAAGGTTAATCGAACTACTGATGGCGAGGGCGCTCAACACGATGTCGTGGCGAGTCGCCTGGAAACGTTGGGTTTTGTGCCTGGCACAGAAGTGCAGGTCATTACCAAAGGTATTTTTGGTGGGGATCCGATTTTAATTCAGGTCGGTTTTACCCGTTTTGCCCTGCGTAAGTCAGAGGCAGCCAAAATTGAAATTGAAGCTGGAGTGTCGGCATGAGTGATGCCTTACGTATTGCCCTTGTCGGTAACCCTAACTGTGGTAAAACCTCATTATTCAACCATTTAACAGGTACACGTCAAAAAGTCGGCAACTATGCCGGAGTGACAGTAGAACGTAAAGTCGGTCACTTTACTTTGCCATCGGGCAAGGCTGTGCGTGTACTGGATTTACCGGGGACTTATAGTCTGGATGCTACCAGTCCGGATGAAGCGATTACCCGTGATGTTGTACAGGGCAAAATTGCAGATGAAGAACAGCAGGATGCATTCCTGTGTGTGGTCGATGCCACCAATCTAAAACTGCATCTCGGTCTGGTTCTGGAAATGATCCAGCTCGGCCGTCCGGTGTTACTCGTTCTGAACATGATGGATGAAGCACGCCGTCGTGGGATGCAGATCAATACCCAGAAATTGTCCGAGCGTTTAGGTGTACCCGTTGCTGAAACGGTTGCGGTGCGCAAGTCAGGTGTTGAAAACCTGATGAATGCACTGGATCAGGGAAAATATGCTGTTCCAGAGACTGAAATGACTGGCTTAAGCGGTGACAGTCATCACAAAGTTGAAAGTATCCTGAAAGATGTGGTGAACTTTGTAGATCAGGAAGACAAGCGTACCGATTTTCTGGATAAAATTTTCCTGCATCCGGTACTCGGTCTGCTTAGCCTGGCGGTGATGATGTTTGTGATCTTCCAGGCGGTATTTGCCTGGGCGGCACCCTTCATGGATGGGATTGAAACCTTCTTCGGCTGGCTCGGTGAGGTAGTCGGAGACAACATTGCACATCCTTTGCTGAATAGTCTGCTCGTAGATGGGATTATTGCCGGTGCCGGTGGCGTTGTGGTGTTCCTGCCACAGATTCTGATCCTGTTCTTCTTTATCTTGGTATTGGAAGAATCCGGTTATCTGCCACGTGCTGCATTCCTGCTAGATAAATTGATGTACAAAGCCGGTCTTTCTGGTCGTGCCTTCATTCCATTGTTGTCAAGCTTTGCCTGTGCAATTCCGGGCATCATGGCGTCACGTACTATTAGTGATCCACGTGACCGTTTGACCACAATTTTTGTAGCACCCTTGATGACCTGTTCGGCTCGTCTGCCGGTATATGCATTGCTGATTGCTGCATTCATTCCATCACAGTCGGTCTGGGGTATTTTTAACCTGCAAGGCCTGGTGCTGTTTGCTCTATATATGGCGGGCATTCTAAGTGCACTGATTGTTTCGTTTGTGTTGAAGTTTTTCAGCAAAGACAAATCAGAACATATGCTGCTAATGGAACTACCAAGTTATCGTTTTCCAGATATCAAGAACGTCTGGATTGGTCTGCTGGATCGCGGCAAGATCTTCTTGAAGCGTGTGGGTGGCATCATCTTCGCATTGTCGATTCTGTTGTGGTTCCTGTGTACCTTCCCGCAACCGCCTGAAGGGGCTACGTTGCCAGATATTGATTATTCTTTTGCCGGGATGATTGGTCATTTTATCCAGCCGATCTTTGCACCATTGGGCTTTAACTGGCAGATCTGTATTGCCCTGATTCCGGCAATGGCAGCTCGTGAAGTGGTCGTGGCTGCACTGGGTACAGTTTATGCCTTGTCAGCAGTTGATGAAGATGCGATGTCTGAAGGGCTTGCAGCTTTAATTAGCGGTGGCGGTGACTTAGGCTGGACACTGGCAACCGGTTTATCGTTACTGGTCTGGTTTATCTATGCGCCGCACTGTCTGGCAACTTTGGCAACAGTAAAACGTGAAACAGGTTCATGGAAAACTGTGGGCTTTATGACAGTTTATCTGTTTGGTCTGGCATATATCATGTCATTCCTGACTTATCAGATTGCTTCACACTATTTCGGTTAATACTGACTGAAACAGCACAGTGAAGGGGAGATTGAGATGATTGAAATTCTGATTGTGACGGCACTGGTGCTTTGGAGTGCAGTGGTGGTATTTAAGAAGGTATTTCCGAATACTTCACGCTCGGTCTTCCTGAAGCTGTCCAATGCTTGTGAAGCCCAAGGCTGGCATAAGCTGGCGAAATGGTTAAAACCTGCGATGGCGAGTGGCTGTGGAGGCAATTGTGCCTGTCCGGCATCCGAGCAGCCAGCAGAGAAAAAACCTGCTCAGCAAGCAGTGAAGTGGAAATAGTTTTCCAGCAAACTTAAAAGTGAAAAAGCCATCATGTTTATGATGGCTTTTTTTTATGCAATATACAAAAAAATCTGCAGAAAGATGAAACAGAAAAAGCATTCAAAACGGCAAAGTGCTAACATTTCAAAAGTTTCAAATTAGACCAGAACATGAGGCAAAAATGTTAATACAACGTGGTGGACTTAAGGTCGTTGCAGGACTTGGAATTTCAGGTGTTGCAGCAGTCAATTTCTTACATAACAAGGGCTATCGCGTTGCAGTAACAGACTCTAGGGCAAATCCACCGGGGCATGACCAGATTCCTGCCGAAGTACAAACCAGCTTTGGTAAATTTGACCAAGAATTATTACTCTCAGCAGAAGAAATCATCATCAGTCCGGGGCTTGATCCGAAACTTCCTGAAATTCAGGCAGCGATTGCCAAAGGTATTCCGGTGGTGAGTGAAATCCAGATTCTGCGCCGTTCTACCGATAAACCCATTGTTGCGATTACCGGTTCAAATGCCAAAAGTACCGTCACCACATTAATTGGTTTGATGGCTGCGGATGCGGGTAAGAAAGTGGCCGTTGGTGGCAACCTTGGCCGTCCTGCGCTGGATCTGACCAAAGATGATCCTGAACTTTATATTTTAGAGCTTTCAAGTTTTCAGCTGGAAACCACATCGAATCTGAAGGCTGAAGTGGCAGTCGTGCTGAATATGAGTGAAGACCATCTGGATCGTCATGGCGATATGATGGGCTACCACACAGCAAAACACCGTATTTTCCAAGGCGTCAAAAAAGTGGTGTATAACCGCGATGATTCACTGACTCGTCCACTGGTTCCGGATGCAACGCCAATGCAAAGCTTTGGTTTAAATGCACCTGATATAAACCAGTACGGCGTGTTACGTGACACGGATGGCACGATCTGGTTAGCGCGTGGACGCGAACGTTTATTGAAAAGTTCTGAGATGTATATTCAAGGCACGCACAATGTCGCGAATGCTTTGGCATGTTTGGCTTTAGGGGAAGCAATTGGCTTGCCAGTAGACAGCATGCTGGAAACACTAAAAACCTTCAAAGGGCTGGAGCATCGCTGTGAATTTGTCAAAGAATTCAATGGCGTGCGTTATTATAACGATTCTAAAGGTACCAATATCGGTGCGACTCTGGCCGCTTTAGACGGTCTAGGTGCGGCGATTGAAGCACAAGGTGGGAAAGTTGCAATCATTCTCGGTGGCGAGGGTAAAGGCCAGGACTTCTCTGCTTTACGTAATTCACTGTCTAAATATGCGAAGGTAGCAGTGTTGATTGGTGTAGATCGTCCAATCATTGAGGCAGCAATTGAAGGAACCACGACACTTGTGCATGCGGAAAGCCTGCAGGAAGCAGTAGAAATCTGCCAGAGCAATACCCAGCCACATGATGTCGTGCTATTGTCTCCGGCATGTGCAAGTTTTGATATGTTCTCAGGCTATCCTGAGCGTGGCCGTCAGTTCGTTGCGTATGTCAACGCACTTAATTAAGAACAACAAGGATTCGTGATATGGCTGAGTTTGCTCAGACTGCGATCAATAAAATTACTCAAATCTACGAGCAGTGGCTACCCAAGTTACCCGCTGAAGTTAATCCACGTAATGTGCTGATTTTCTGTGTATTGGCTTTGCTGTGTATTGGTTCAATCATGGTGGCATCGGCTTCGATGCCGTATGCAGAACGAATTAATGGCAATGCCTTTCACTACATTACCCGACATGCCATCTCGATCGGGGCTGGGGCAGCAGTCGCCTATGCTACTTATAAGATTCCTTTAAATCGCTGGTTTAACAGTACTTTCTTTTTATGGTTTGTGACCATTCTGCTGCTATTGGCAGTATTGCTGGTCGGTACTGAAGTCAATGGTTCCAAGCGCTGGATTCGTCTTGCTGGCTTTACCTTACAGGCTTCCGAAGTAGCGAAGGTAATGATGGCAATCTTCACTGCAGACTACGTAGTGCGCCGTGCTGAAGAGGTACGCAACAAGATTTCCGGTTTGGGACGCTTAAGTATCATCATGGGGGCAACCATCCTGTTGGTCATGCTTGAGCCGGACTTGGGGGCAACCGTAGTCATCACGCTAACCATGCTTGGAGTGTTCTTCCTGGCGGGTGCGCCGTGGAACCAGTTTGGTCTGGCTTTCGGCGTCATTATTGGCGCGTTGATCGCTGCAATTGCTTTTGAGCCATATCGTCTGCAGCGTTTCCTGTCTTTCTCGAATCCTTGGGAAGATCCGCTGGGCACGGGTTATCAGCTATCTAATGCGCTCATGGCTTTTGGTCGTGGAGAATGGACGGGTGTCGGTCTGGGACACAGTATTCAGAAAATGTCTTACCTACCTGAAGCGCATACCGATTTTATGCTGGCAATTCTGGGTGAGGAATTCGGTTTTCTGGGCATTGCGATCGTTCTGATTCTGTCTTTCAGCATGATTGTCTGCTGTATTCGCATTGGTCATCGTGCCCTGAAAAACCATTACCTGCGTGCTGGTTATCTGGCATATGGCATTAGTATTATTTTCCTGTTACAGGTTTTGGTGAATGCAGGCATGAACATGGGCATGCTGCCAACCAAGGGTTTGACCCTGCCATTTATCAGTTATGGTGGTTCTTCGCTGATTATGTGTGCCATGATGATCAGCCTGATTCTCAAGATTGATGCCACGACTCGTGAAAGTAATCCAAGCCGTGAGGAATCAAGCTTCTAGATTAGACTGATGGTTCGAGTCAGGCTGGGCATGGTCGAGAACTGTGCTTGGCATGACCGTACCGCAGTGATTACAGCGCACAAAAGCATCCTTGGCTTTCGACAGGGGAATCAAGGGAATAAAGAATAAGGAAAAATAATTACGCTGCTGTCTCAGTTCGTAACCGGCTCGGGTTCGGCACACTGGACACAAGAACTGACTTTTCTCAATGACTTTGGTTTTCGGTCCAACACCAAAAATAAAAAACATAGACTGACTTCCACCTGAATTTTTCTTTAGCTTAAGCCAAAACAGCTCTTTATAAATAGTAGCCTTGTAGCTCAGTTGTGTGTGGAATCCGTTCGATATTCCATTGTGCCACCGCCTGTTTCAGCATTTTTTCCGGAGTATCCAGTTCAACTTCAGCCTGGTGCAAAGCTTTAAGTACCTGTTTTAATAATTGCGGCGCCTGAGTTAAATCCAGTGCTTGCGCCAGATTCTGTTTAGAGAGTTTCTGACCCTGATTATTCATTGCGAGTGGCAGGTGCATATACTGCAGACGAGGGTAGCCGAGCATTTGCCCTATATAAATCTGACGTTCGGTATTATCCAGCAGGTCCGCGCCACGTACCACATGAGTTATGCCTTGCAGGTAATCATCCACCACGACTGCCAGCTGATAGTTAATGATGCTATCACGGCGCTTCAGGACAAAATCTCCCAGATCATGCTTAAGATTAGAGCAATGATGACCTTGCAACGGATCATCAAAACAGATTTCGACATCTTCAACTTTTAAGCGAATGGCCTGATGTTCGAAAGCTAAGCCTAAATCACGGCAGGTATCCTGATAGATATGATTGGAACCGAGCATCTTGCGCGTACATTGACAGGCATAGACCAGACCCTGCTGACGTAGCTGTTCAATCACAGCAT
Organism: Acinetobacter sp. UBA3461; assembly: GCF_002381195.1. Lineage (NCBI taxonomy): Bacteria > Pseudomonadati > Pseudomonadota > Gammaproteobacteria > Moraxellales > Moraxellaceae > Acinetobacter > Acinetobacter sp. UBA3461. The sequence goes on from NZ_DFRO01000022.1 coordinate 59,257, forward strand.
CATAAATGTCTAGGCGGTCTTTTTGAAAAATGATTTCGGCATCAGGATCGAAACCAAAGGCATCCATGGCACGAAGAATATGATCTTCACTGCCAGGATAAATGCGGGGAATGTCGGTGTCTTCAATACGAACCAGCCATTGACCCTGATGGGCACGGGCATCACAGTAACTGGCGACTGCGGTAATGAGGGAACCAAAATGTAAAGGGCCGGTTGGCGATGGCGCAAACCGACCTGAGTAGCGAGTTAGCGAAACATCGTTTCGCCGCTGCGCATGAGGAGCATGCTCCGCAAGGGAGCTGTGCTCGGCTGAGGAATTCTCAACAGTCACGATTAACCGTTATTTTGCTTCTCTTTGATTTCAGCAAGAGTCTTACAGTCAATACATAAAGTCGCAGTTGGACGAGCTTCCAGACGACGCAGACCGATTTCGATACCACAGGTTTCACAGAAACCGTAGTCATCATTTTTGATTGCTTCAATAGACTGTTCGATTTTGCGGATCAGTTTACGTTCACGATCACGGGTACGTAGTTCAATCGCAAATTCTTCTTCTTGTGTTGCACGGTCGTTTACATCTGGAAGTGCCGTATTTTCGTCTTGCATGGTATTCAGCGTACGGTCAACTTCAGTCATCAACTCAGCTTTCCAGGCCAGCAGAATCTGGCGGAAGTGTTCAAGCTGACCCTCAGACATGTATTCTTCATTTTTTTTCGGTTGATAAGGTTCGATACCAAATAAGCTAGCAGTAGAACCACCTTCAGTCGTTTTTGGCTTAGATTTGCGCACACGTTTTGTAGCTTTTTCATCTACCACATCAGTTTGTTCATCTAAGACTTGATTTTGGTTGTCATTCGCCATTTAGGGCATTCCTCATCATATGCGTAGGTAACTACGCAAAAAATATGGTGATATGCAAATTTTTATCCACCCTGAAGAAGGATTATCCTCCTATGGGGGTCGTCATCATATAGACTTTTTATGCGTTTTGATAGTCTTTGATGGCGGGATTGTAGATATCACGTTTCCTTTAAGAGCAATAAAGTAAAGCAAAAAAAACAAATTGAAAAGTTAATAACCTGAAATTTCAGTATTAATTTTAGCTTGCTTTAAAACCACCCTTTGAATGTAAGTCTGGTACTCACCATTGTCTTTTAATTGTAATACGCGATAGCCGGGCTGCGCTTGGTCTAAGGCAAAATTTTCGCTCAAGGGTTTGAACTGTACACTGGTTGAAGGAGTGGACAGATAGCGCACGCCCTGCCATTCATTTTCAGAATCCTGATGCACATGTCCAAATAGCACCATTTTGACATTGGTATGCCGTGCAATCACATCTTTCAATGCTTCTGAATTTTTCAGCCGATGCTGGTCAATCCAGTGTGATTGCATCGCAAAAGGATGATGATGACAGGCCACGATCACATACTGCTTGCTATGCTCAAGCAATAACTGTTCCAGCTGATCCAGCTGTTTTTGTTCTACCCAGCCATCGACCCGACCTTTTACAGCACTGTTGAGTAGAATTAAAGTCCAGCAACCAAAGCTAATCGAATGCGCTTCATCACTATTTTTATAAAAAGGGAAAATAGCCAGATAATCATCATGATTACCTGGAATCTGATAATGCGGCACATTCCAGGCCTGCATAAATTGTAAGTAACGTTGATAGGTAGATTCTGCTGCAACCTGGGCCAGATCTCCGGTATGTACCACCGCATCAATATGCGGAAAACGCTGCTGAATGTCGTGTACGACCTCTAAAAAGCTCTGCTCCGGATTCATGCGGGCAAATTCAAGCTCAGGCTGGTCCATCAGATGCGTGTCTGAAATCTGGATGAGCGTCCAGACTTTTTCAGATGCAGGAGTAGAGGTCTGTGTCATCTGATCTACTCCTTTGGATAGGCTGTTGAGATATGTTGCTGTAACCATTGTAATGCCATAATGACGGGCGCATTTTTGAGACGGTTATAACGGAATAATTCTGGAAGGTGGGCATAATCAAAAATATGCAGCTGGATATTTTCCCCTTCATCCGGCATGCCATGTACACCGCCATGTTCAGGCAGCTCTGCCTGAGCCACATAAAGGTGGAACAGTTCAGAGCAGGCACCCGCTGAAGGATAGAAACTATACAGATGTTGCAGCTCCTGGATTTCACAGCCAGATTCTTCCAGTGCTTCACGACGGATGCAGTGCTCTGGAGATTCATCACCATCTAAAACCCCGGCAATGATTTCCAGCTGCCATGGGGAATCGGTATCATCCAGTGCACCAATACGGAACTGCTCGATCAGGGCAAATTTTTGTTGTTGGTCATTATAAATCAGCACCCCAGCTGCAGGACGCCGCGCAATCAGTTCACGCTGAATCGGAGGAATATATTTATTGCTCTCAAAAAGACGATGACTCAGCTGCACTTTTTCGACTTTCACGAATCCTTGATACAGATATTCGCGCTGTTGCAGGTCGACATCATTATAGTTATAGGACGCTTGCTGAATAATCTTCATAAATCAGAAAAGGATGAAAACATTTATTTCATCCTATCTGAGTTTTTAGCAAAAACAACTGATTTTCAGTGGGAATTAGACTTTGTGATATAAATTTCGACCACTTTCAATGAAGCTGGTTTTCATGCTGTTAAGACCTGCTTCAACCTCTGGATCGAGCTCTGCTGCCTGCTGTGCATTTTTCTGATTATTCGCATAATCCCGCACATTCTGGGTGATCTTCATCGAACAGAATTTCGGACCGCACATCGAACAGAAATGCGCTGACTTATGTGCCTCTTTCGGCATGGTCTCATCATGCATGCTGCGCGCCGTATCCGGGTCCAGACTCAGGTTAAACTGATCTTCCCAACGGAACTCAAAACGGGCTTTGGACAGGGCATTGTCACGTGCCTGTGCACCCGGATGGCCTTTGGCCAGATCCGCTGCATGTGCGGCAATCTTGTAGGTGATGATACCGTCTTTCACATCCTTTTTGTTTGGCAGACCCAAATGTTCTTTTGGCGTCACATAACACAGCATCGCGGTGCCATACCAGCCGATCATCGCGGCACCAATGGCAGAAGTAATATGGTCATAGCCCGGTGCAATATCGGTAGTTAAAGGTCCTAAGGTGTAGAAAGGTGCTTCTTTACAGACTTCCAGTTGCAGATCCATATTTTCCTTGATCATATGCATTGGCACATGGCCTGGACCTTCGATCATCACCTGTACATCATGTTCCCAGGCACGATGGGTCAGTTCACCTAAAGTACGTAGCTCGGAGAATTGCGCTTCATCATTGGCATCCTGAATACAGCCCGGACGCAGACCATCACCCAGACTGAATGAGACATCATAGGCTTTCATGATTTCACAGATTTCATCAAAGTGCGTGTACAGGAAGTTTTCCTGATGATGGGCCAGACACCACTGCGCCATGATTGAACCACCACGGGATACAATCCCGGTTAGACGGTTCGCAGTTAGTGGGACATAACGTAATAACACGCCAGCATGAATCGTAAAGTAATCCACGCCCTGTTCGGCCTGCTCAATCAGGGTATCTTTAAAGATTTCCCAGGTCAGGTCTTCGGCTACACCATTCACTTTTTCCAGCGCTTGATAAATTGGCACAGTACCGATTGGCACAGGGGAGTTACGGATAATCCATTCGCGGGTTTCATGAATATTCTGACCTGTAGACAAATCCATAATCGTGTCAGCACCCCAGCGGGTTGCCCAGGTCATTTTTGAAACTTCTTCTTCAATCGATGAACCCAGTGCCGAGTTACCGATGTTGGCATTAATCTTGACCAGGAAATTACGCCCGATGATCATCGGTTCGCATTCAGGGTGGTTGATATTGGCTGGAATAATGGCACGACCCGCTGCAACTTCCTGACGCACGAATTCTGGTGTGATTTCAGTCAGGTTTTTCGCACCAAAGTTCTGTCCGGCATGCTGGCGCATATCGACACCTTCACGCTGGCGCAGATTTTCACGAATGGCGATGTATTCCATTTCCGGTGTAATAATGCCTTGCTTGGCATAGTGCATCTGGCTGAGATTGTGACCGCGTTTGGCACGACGGGGTTTTTGAATATGCGCAAAGCGGATATTGGCAGTACGGATATCGCGTAGGCGCTGGCGACCAAATTCGGAACTTAAGTCTTCTAGTACTTCGCTATCACCACGCTGTTCAATCCAGCTTTCGCGTACATGCGGCAGACCTTTGTTCAGGTCAATCGTGATTGCAGGATCGGTATAAGCACCAGACGTGTCATACACCATTAAAGGTAGATTTTTTTCACCGCCTAAACCTGTGGGAGTATCTGTCAGTGAGATTTCACGCATTGGCACCTGAATATCAGGGCGTGAACCTTGAATATAGACTTTGCGGGAAGCTGGTAAAATACGGGTGAGATCTCGAGCTTCCTGCTCATGATGAGCATCGGTTGCGGGAGTGGAGAGATTCGTTAATTGGTTCATGGCAATGATCCTTAGAATGACATCAACGAATCAAGCACGACCAAAAACGCAGGCGGATCTATCTTATAGATAGAAAGAGGGCTTTAAGTTTTTAGAGGCTTGATTCCTACGCAGGTCTTAACCTGATCAGGTTCAACGGTACTCACCATCAAATTGCACTCTAAAAGGCTATTTTGGTGATCTCAGCGAGTGATTACTCGCGCTCCGTCAAGCTCAGGCGATCATATAATAGTTAGGGAATAAAAAGTAGACGTGATTCGCTACTTTCTAGCAGAAATATGCAGTAAAGATTTCAGGGAAACAGGGTTGTTATAAACAGATGGCGTCCCTGAAACAGTCTTTTTTATAGTCTTGGGCTGGCATCTGAATTCCGGAATAATGGGCAATCTGTTCCCAGGCTGAACGGTTCTGATATTCGCTGTCAAGCACCTGTTTGCGCTGCTCTTCATTCATATCCAGAAATTCTAGAAAGCGTTGTGCCTTGGAAGTGATACCACCTTCATTTCCTTTAGACAGACCGATAATGGTTTCCAGATGGCTATGATCAACGGCATAACGATCCCGGTAATCCTGGGAAATTGGCGCACTATTCATGCCATGAAACAGGAAGTAGCTGTATTGCTGTAGCAGATATTCAGCATCCTTTTGGTAAGGGCTTTGCGGAAAACGCTTGAGATAATCCTCCCAATCCAGAATACGCGCAGCAATTTCAGCAGGTTCAATCATTAAGCGTTGTTGCGTGAATACCGGTTCAAGATTCTGCTGAGACAAGGTTTCAATAAAAGCACGTTCTGCTGCCGGGAGATAAGGTGCAAAGATACGAGCCAAATATTCAGGACTACGACGATAAGTCAGTTGCTGTTCCCCTTGCTCCACCACTTCGACATATGCTTGTCCCTTATGTTTAAGCAGGTACTGGTCACGGGCAGTCAGTTCAACAAAATGACTTTGCTGAATGGTCGGATGTTGAGCCATTTCCAGCGCATATTGTTCAAATGCACGTTGCTGGGCTGGTGTTCTTTCAACTTTCAGGAAACGGCTATACATGGCATTGGCATGACGCATCAGGTTTTTTTGCTGTTTATGCTCTAACAGTGGCAGACACACTTTAAGATTCTGATTGATCTGCTCAAGTGCAAAAGTTGTGCGCTGGTCATCAATTTCAGCCATCTGTTTTTCAATATTCTGGCACATCAGGCTAAAATCTTGAGTTGCAGTATTTTTCTTGACACTAGTTTCAGCAGGCTCAATTTCGACCTGCGGCTGTTTGGGCTGCTGACAGGCAAGCATCAGCAACAGCAGCAGGGCAAGGCAGCTGGCAACTAAAATTGAGGAAAAACGTGTAGACACTATAACTCTATGCTCTGATACAAATAATGAATAACAGCGGGGAATGCGCCTATTGTATACATCTTGTGCCAACAGACTGTTTAGTATTGTGAAGCTGTTTGTTAAGCTGTTGTCATCGACTCAAAAATGTGAATCAATATAGGATAAATTCACTTATTTGAATTAAAAAATTAATAAAAATCATACGTAAGTTTAGGAATAGACAAGTAATATTTGTATCACTTTAAGATTCAAGCATTTGGCTATATTTTGTTATGTATGACGATGCAGCAGTTAGGGATTCACATTATAAATGAAGATAAAATTCATCCTTAGTGCCAGCCTATTGTGTTTAAGTTCTGCCGTATGGGCACTGGACTTGGTTGAGGCGTATGAGCGTGCCAAACAAAATGATCCAAACTGGCAGGCCAATGTACTGCAATATGAAGCCGACCAGCTGAATCTTGGAATTGCCAGCGGCAATTTACTTCCAACTGTAAGCCTGTCGGGAAATGTGACCCGAAAAAACCAGTCGACTGATAATTCTGGAACACAAGGCTTGCCTGCGGAATTTGGGGAATTACAGGGTTCAAGTACAACCACCCGACAGATTGCTGTGACTGCGCGTCAACCTTTGTTTCGCTGGGATGCCTGGCAGGGATACAAGCAGGTCAAAACCTCAGTAGAACTGAGTGAAGTCAATTTGCGTCTGCAGAAGCAGCAGCATATTTTGCAGGTAGCGGAAGCTTATTTTAATGTATTACGTCAGCAATCCCTGACCGGTGCTTATTTGCAGGAAGAGCAGGCGCTGGCTGAACAGTTGCGCATGATGAATGCCAAACTCAAAGAAGGTCTGGTCGCACGCAGTGATGTCAGCGAAGCCAATGCCCAATATCAGAGTGCCCAAGCTAACCGAATCGCTACCCAAGTACAGTTGGTGTTGGCACAGGAGCAACTGGCGCAGTTAATTGGTCCTTATCAGGACAATCTGGCGGTCCTACGCAATGATTTCCAGTTCCAGAAACCATTACCAGCCAATATCCAGTCCTGGACCGAACTGGCACAAACTCAGAACCTGGAAATTCTACAGGCTCGTCTGCAAAAGCGTTATTCCGAAGATGCCAAACGTGTTGAAGAAGCAGCACGCTATCCGCAAGTTGAAGCAGTGGCAACTTATGGTTATCTGAAACAGATGCCAGAAACCGTTTTATCTTCCAATGGAGACTTTGATCAGGTCGGAGTAGAGGTCAACTGGAATCTGTTTAGCGGTGGCCGTACCAGTAAGAATATCCAAAAAGCAGGGGTGCTGGTGCAGCGTAGCGATGCCCAGCTGGATGCTGCGATGCGTAAAGCCAATACCGATGTGAAGCAGTCTTATCTACAGGTGGAAACAGATGAAGCCAAGCTGAATGCCCGCAAGGCGGCAATGGAATCAGCAGAAACTGTTTCCCAAGCATCCCGAGCACAATATCAGGAAGGGCTGAAAGCTATGGTAGATGTGCTGCTGGCACAGCGTAATGCTTTTTCTGCCAAAACTGATTATCTGAATGCTAAGTATGATTACCTGATTCATGTGCTGCGGTTGCAGGCCTCAGTAGGGCAGCTCAATGAACAGCAGCTAGCGGAAATGAATGCCTGGCTAGTAGAATATAACTAAAATCTAGCAAGCTCTTTTGAATAGATTGCCACCCTACTTTCATTATTGTAATGCTTTAGGACTGGGGGGATTTCTCTCTAATACGGTTCGATGCAGCGTTAATTTTCCAGATAAATAAAGCTGTAAAGAGAAGTCAATTTATAGTAAATTTTTATTATAAATTAACAAAAATGAAATCCTAATTATTTGTTTAAGATAGTGAATCATTTAAATGTTAATAATTTTTAAGCAATAAACTAATGCAAAAGTTACAAAAAATATATTTTTTAATAAAAAAATAATACAAAAAAGCGTACAATTGTGCGAAATGTGATCTAATCTCCCTTGAAAGTGTGAAGTAGTTCTTGAATTCACGCAGGCATATTTAATGCAACAGATATTGATATAAGAAAATATCCGCATTTCTTCTGATCACATAATTAATTCTATTTAGGATGGTTTAGGCATCCTATTAAGCAAATTCACGCATTGAAGAAAAAAATCTATGATCATAGATGAAAATAAAAAAGCAGGGTCTGGGCTTTACTTTACTGTACAGCTTAAGTTCGTTGTAGCATTTATTGGTGCCTGCTTCTGGGCAGGATTTTCAATATGGATCGCTCAAGATTGGATAGATGATCTGAGTAATTATATTGGTCAATTTGCGGCTATTTTTTTCGTATATGGTATAGCTATTATTCCTGGTTTTATGAATTCATTTGCAGCTTTTAGTCTGCTGATGGATCGAAGACCGAAGCGAGAACCTTTACCCGTTTATCCTGGGATTACAATGCTGGTTGCTGCCTATAATGAAGCTGCCTCAATTAAAGATACACTGGTCAGTATTGCTCTGCAAAAATATCCAGGACCATTACAAGTAATTGTTATCAATGATGGCTCCCAAGATAATACATCAGATATTGTTCGACAGGCTGAAGCCAAATATCCTTGGCTAGCCTTGCTGGATTTAAAGAAAAATGCAGGTAAAGCCAATGCATTAAATCAAGGTTTAAAAATTGCTGAGCATGATCTTATCATTACTGTTGATGCTGACTCTTACTTACATAAAGTGGCATTAATTAATATTGTTGAGCGTTACAAGTTAGATCCCCCTAATACACGTGCTGTGGCTGGTAAGATTCTGGTGCGTAATTCTCGTGAGAATATGCTTACCAAAGTGCAGGAATGGGATTATTTTCTGGGCATCGCTGCTACTAAACGTTTGCAATCTTTATATCAAGGAACCCTAGTTGCTCAAGGTGCTTTTTCTATTTATGACCGTGATGCATTAATTGAGGTGGGAGGATGGCCTGAATGTGTAGGTGAGGATATTGTGCTGACCTGGGCTTTATTAAAAGCAGGCTATCGTGTTGGGCATTGTGAGGACGCCTGTTTATTTACCAATGCACCCATGACTCTTAAAGTCTTTGTCAAACAACGTCAGCGTTGGGCGCGTGGTATGATCGAAGCCTTTATTAAACATCCCGCTATTTTAATTAAACCAAGATTGTCTACATTTTTTATTCATTGGAATTTATTTTTTCCCTGGTTAGATATTGCTTTTACTTTTGGCTTTATCCCGGGGCTCATCTTGGCATGCTTTGGACACTATTGGATCGTTGGGATTATGACTCTTGCACTATTGCCACTGGCATTCCTACTTGGTCTACTTAATTACAAGATTGAGCGGAGCATGTTCAAAGATTTAGATCTCAAAGTAAGAAAAAATTTTGTTGGTTTCTTACTGTATGTGCTGACCTATAGTTTTTTGCTACAACCCGCCAGTATTTTAGGATATCTGGATGAAGTCTTCAGAACAAGAAAAACCTGGGGGACAAAATAAAATGAGAAGTTATAAAATCTGTCTGTATGGTGTTGCTTTAATCATTAGTATGACGAGTACCAGTAATTATGCAGATGTATTACAAGAACAGCAAACTGAAAAAGAGCATGCGGCTGGAACTGAATTCTTTTTCAGTGACGATAGTGAAGGTTTTCAGACTCGTAAATTATCAGCAGAATTTTTGCCCCAATATGAAGATGCCGATCATTATTTAGGGGTACGTGGCAGTGCTTATCAATATAGAGCTGATGACTGGAAAAAAGATGGTCAGAAGATCTCATTTATTGGACGTGATATTGAATCTGCTACCGCTAATGGCTGGGTTTTAGAAGCGGGGCTATTCGAGCAAGGTGATCATACTTTATTAGCCTTCGATGGTAGTTATCGTACGCTTCTTGCAGAAAAGACAGCTATTGAAGTTTTTGCTAACCGAGATTGGGTTGAAACCCAAGCTGCTTTAGAACATGGAACACATTTTACTTTTGTGGGTGCTGCACTGGATCAAGGTCTGGGAGATCATGTCACCGTAGTAGGAGTAGCGGGTTCACAGCTCTTTTCAGATGATAACCGCCGTGATCATGGACGAGTTAGGCTTATCTATCAGCCTTCACTTGACCTAGGCCTGACATTGCAAGCCCGATATCGCACTTATCGCAGTAGTGAGACGGATGTAGGGGGTGAGTACTTCAATCCGAAAGATTATCAAGAAAGCATGTTTGCTATTGGCTGGCGTAAACGTATTTCCGGATGGACCACCGGTATTACTGCCGGGCTGGGCCGTGAAAAAATTAATGATGATGCTAGTCAGAACACACGATTATTTGAATTGAACTTGCAAAGTCCTGTACGTAGTGAGCAGTTTTTGCGCCTGAATGCTGGATATAACCGCAGTGCTTCTTTCTATGGGCCAGATTATAACTATCGTTATGTTCGAGGTGAGTGGATTTTACGCTTTTAGGCAAATTGAACTGGTTCGCTGAATAGCGGTCTATTAGGCCGCTTTTTTTTAGATCTATGTTTGAGGGAATAGAACTTTTTCAGCTTCTTAACTATGTGTTTCCTCTTCTGAATCCTCCTCAAAGGTCTTGGCAATCTTTTCGATATTGAGGCTCTTTGCCATCGCGTCAAAGATTTGCTTATACACGCCGTCCTGATGATAAAGCTGATCATGCTCGCCATGTTCAGCAATCGCGCCTTCTTTCATCACGTAGGTATAATCCGCATCAATAATCTGCGACAGGCTATGCGAGATAATAATCACGGTACGACCTTGCTTGATCTGATCCAGACTCTGCTTAATCTGTTCAGCAGCAATGGCATCCAGGCTGGCAGTCGGTTCATCCAGAAAAATAATCGGCGGATTTTTCAGGAACATGCGTGCCAAGGCAATGCGCTGCTGCTGTCCACCAGAAAGCTGCAAGGCATCGGAATCATAACCATTGGGCAACTGTAAGATCTGTTCATGAATCGAAGCTTTCTGCGCAGCTTCAATGACATCTTGCATACTGGCACTGGTCTTGCCATAACGGATATTGTCAAAAATCGTACCCTGGAAAATATGATTTTTCTGTAGAACCAAGCCAATATGGTCACGTAAATACTGGGTGTCATAATCCTGAAGATCAATACCATCCAAGGTGATCTTGCCTTGCTGTGGTTCATAAAATTTATCCAGTAAACTAATCAAAGTGGATTTACCCGCACCAGATAAACCGACCAGCGCAGTGATCTTGTTAGGGCGGATTTCCATATTGATATCTTTCAGCGCATGGTGTCCATTCGGATAATAGAATTCGACATGGCTCAGCTGAAATTTACCCTGAACAGATGGCTTCTGCTGTCCACTGGATTCAATTTCATGATCTGCTTCCAGAATATTAAAGAAGCTCTCGGAATAGATCATGGCATCATTGACTTCATCATAAATCCGGTGCAACGAACGGATTGGTGCCGAGACATTATTAAACAACAACACGTGATACATGATCATGCCAATACTCATCTGACCAGCAAGTACAAAATAAGCGGTCAAAATAATAATAAGGACGATGCCAATCTGCTCAATAAAGGTTTTCAGACCATCAAACAGAAAACTGGTTTGACGGGTTTTCATCTGATTATCGGTCAGTTCACGCTGTAGGCCGAGCTGCTTTTCGGACTCAATCGACTCACGGTTAAAGGATTTAATTACGGTTATCGAGTTAATAATACTGAGAATACCCTGACTCTTTTTCTCGCGACCATCTCTTAAACTACGGCGCCAGCCGCCCAGTTTTTGTGCCTGTTTGTAGGTCAGCCAGAAGTAAATTGGTACAATCGCCGTGGCTACCATCCCCACATAAATATTGGCATAGTACATCAGGCCTAAAGCTACAATCGCGCTGGTAAATAGTGGCAGGATATCAATAAAGAAGATCTGCACCAGACGCGTCAGTGAGCCAATGCCACGGTCAATACGGGTTTGCAATTTACCGGCCTGGTTATTGTCCTGATTAAAAAAAGCCAATCGATAGGTCAGAAACTTTTCAATAATGCCTTGTGCCAGATCCTGAGATACAAAAATTCGCAACTTTTCCCCATAGAATTTTTGTCCAAACTGCACAAAAGCATTAATCACTTCTTTCACCAGCAAGATCGCTGAAATGGTAATCAGGATATGCCAGCCCTCATTCAGTCCTTCACCTGCTTCAAGCAGCTTATTGATACTGTCGACCGCATATTGCAAAGTGATCGCGTTGACCTGAGCGGTAAATGAACCGATCAGGGTCAATATCAGGGTCGCAATCACCAGCAGCCGGTAAGGACGGACAAAGGGACGCAGCTTGTGAAAGAGTTGCCAAAGATCCATGCAGTATTATTTTTATTGTGAAAGTTAAAACAAGTTTATGCCCCTGAATGATCATTCACAAGAAGCTGATTTGTATTGATTTGTGCAATTTTAGTTGTGTGCAGAAAGCGAAACTGACAGGATAAAAGCTCTAAAGAGAATGAAACTGACATGACACTGGATTTATTTTCACCTCAGTCTCAAACCAATCTTTTGCCCTGTGACGGGGTGGTAGAAGACTATGGTCTGATTTTGAATGGAGAGCAAAGTCAGAAATATCTCGACTATTTTTTGCAGCATCTGGCTTGGGAGCAGGACGAGGTTTTTCTCTTTGGCAAGCATCATGTTACTGCCCGTAAAATTGCCTGGTATGGTGATGCAAATTACCAATATCATTATTCGGGCAGCTTGAAGAAAGCCCATATCTGGCAGCCAGCATTATTGAGATTGAAACAGCATATTCAACAGCGGGTAGGTCATCCCTTTAATTCCTGTCTGGCCAACCTGTATGAACATGGTCAGCAGGGCATGGGCTGGCATAGTGATAATGAAGCCAGCTTGATGTCAAAACGGCATGAAACTGTCATTGCTTCTTTAAGTTTTGGTGCTACCCGCAAAATGCGTTTTAAGCATAACTATACTGGGAATCTGGTAGAGTTGCTGCTTCAAAGTGGGCAGCTGATTGTGATGCGTGGGCAAACCCAGCAGTTCTGGAAACATCAAATTACCAAGACCACAAAGGTCATTACGCCACGGATCAATCTGACCTTTCGCTATTTTTATCCCGAAAATTAGAAATATAGAAGGAGCAATATTATATGCGTATTTATTTAAGATTTCTTGTTTCACCTATCCATTAAAAAAAGCATCCATCTGGATGCTTTTTATTTTAAGGATTCACTCCGACCGGATGCCGATACCAGCTTTCAATAAATAACGCTGCTGCAATACTGTCAGCAGCTAACTTTTTAGCCCGGCCTTGAGTCTGATAACTCTCTAATTCATCCCGCGCTTCACGTGTAGTGAGACGTTCATCGACCATCAAGGTTTCAATATTGGTTTGATGACGTAAACGGCGGGCAAATTTGCGTGCACGCGCAGAAAGTTCAGATTCTGTATCATCCATATTCAGCGGCAGGCCGACTAAAAATAAAGTCGGTTGATATTGCTTGACGATTTTCAGTAATGTATCCCAGTTGGGAATTCCATCTTTCATCGGGAACAAGGCAAGAGGATTGGCACTTTCAATCAGGGATTGTCCAACCGCCATGCCCATTTTTTGTGTACCAAAGTCAAACGCCATAATCATCTGTGGCGCGTTTACATCAGGCATGTCCAATCTCAGAAGACAACCAGTTTCGATCTACGCCCATCTTTTTGTAGGCAGCATCCCAACGGTCGTCATAAGGTAAATTAAAAATTAAATCCATATCTGATTCACAGATCAGCCACTCACCTTTAGCAATTTCTTTTTCCAACTGGCCTTTACCCCAGCTAGCATAGCCAAGTGCAATCTGGTAACGTCCGACACCTTGGTTGTGGGCGATGGCATCTAGAATGTCCTTGGATGTGGTGATACAGACATTTTCACCAACAGCAATTGAAGAATGCCAGGTAGGCTGACCAGTGTGCAGCACAAAACCAGCTTCAGGTCGCAATGGGCCACCTTGCAACACTTCATGAGGATTGACATTATCTGCTTCGATTTCAAGATCATTCAATAATTCTTTAATCTGAATGCCTGCAGGTCGATTAATAATGATGCCTTGCGCTCCATCTTCGTCATGTCGTGCGAGATAAATGACCGTGTTGGCAAAAAAATCGTCACGCATTTCTGGTGGAGCAATCAGACAACGGTGTGTCAAATATTGTTTGTTCACCGAAAAGCTTCTCCTTAAAATCAATTTCTTGGCAAAGAAATCGTGTGATCTTCACCTTTAACTTACTAGAGCTTTGTTAATTCACCAACAGTTTTTTGTGAGCATTGTAATATTTTTAAACATGCTGAAACTTTAACTGACGTAACTGACGCGCGTGTTGCAGTGTTGTTTCATTAATTTCCACGCCGCCTGTCATTCGTGCAAGCTCTTGAATACGTTCATCTTCTTCTAGATCAAGAATTGTGCTGCTAGCCGGATCGGTTTGCTGCTTTTTCACCAGCAGATGTTGATCAGACTGTGCTGCAACCTGTGCCTGATGGGTGATACACAGAATTTGTACATGCTGCGCCAGATCGGCCAACAGACGTCCCACAATTTCTGCCGTACCCCCACTAATGCCGACATCAATCTCATCAAAGACCAGAACTTCAGCTTCAGTTTTTTCAGCATTCATCACTTGCATTACCAGTGCAATACGGGACAGTTCACCACCGGATGCCACACGTGCCAGCGGCTGTGCCGGAATACCTTTATTGGCAGTAAATAACAACTGAATAAAGCTCAAGCCTTCACTGTTTGGTTCATCGAGCGGTTCAAATTTAAATTCAAAATAGGCCTCTGGCAGGGCAAGCTGTTTGACCTGTTCCGTCAGTTGTTTTGCCAATGGACCAGCTGCTTCACGACGAATCTCATCCAGATGCCGTGCTTTGGTCAGAAACTCCTGATAATACAACTCGACTTGTTCCGCCAGTGTTTCTGGATCTTCGAGCTGATGCAATTGCGCTAGTTCAGCCTGCCAGGTTTCATACTCTTCCTTCAATAATTCGGGTTGGGTACGGTATTTACGTGCCAGCCGGTGAAACACTTCAAGTTGTGAATTCAGCTCTTCCATACGTTCAGGATCAAAACTTTGACGATCCATAAAATGACGCAGGTTGGCTGTAGCATCTTCAATTTCACTCTGCGCATTGAGCAAAGAAGTGTGGATTTCAGAAAGCTGCTCACTACGACCAGCATGGGATTCTACACGACGCAGGATAGAGGAAAGCTCCTGATTAATATTCTGTTCCGCTTCATCCAGGCCATTCAGACTATAGACACAGTCCTGCATGATCGCTTCATGATGAGAGAGACGATCAAATTCCTGTTCAATTTCCTGATAATCAATCTGTACTACATCTTCAAGTTCTTCGAGCTGCAGTTCCAGTGTTTCCATGCGCTGTTTACGGGTGGCTTGAGCATCAAGTGCTGCCTGATGCTGGCGGATATTTTTATGCCAGATACTGTATGCATCACGAACTGCCTGGGCGGGCTCATAAAAATTATAATAACGGTCCAACCAGTGTTTCGGGTAAGGCGGCTCCAGTAGCTGTTGCTGGCTGTGCTGGCTATACAGTTGTACCAGCAAACGGCCAATTTCTTTCAGTTCAGACAGACTGCTAGGACGGCCATTAATCCATGCCTTGCTACGTCCCGTAGCAAAAATCACCCGACGTAGATGGATTTCACCTGACTCATCATCTAGTTCATGCTCTTTAAGCCAAAGCGCTTCGGGACTATTGTCCTGATAACTGAAGGTTGCTGTCACATCGGCTTTTTCTGAACCATAGCGCACATAGTTGGTGTCGGTGCGTTCACCCAGACAGGCCGAGAGGGCGTCCAGCAACAAAGACTTACCAGCGCCGGTCTCGCCGGTGAGCACGTTAAAACCTTGATGAATATCAATGGCCAGGTGGTCAGCTAAGGCAAAGTTGATCAGAGTTAAATGTGTCAGCATACACGCATCCAAGCTGCGAAAAGTTTGATTGAAATCAAGTAGGATCTGATATGCATCAGATCATGTATGTCATTATAAATCAGGATGAAACCCTTTGATTCTATCTTATATTATGGTCAATGATACAAGCAGATTTTGTAGTATTGTCAGTATGCACGACTAAAGCAGGTCAATCTTCCCACAAAATTAATTACTCCCTACAGTTCAACGAATCCTACTAAATTTGATTTTGCATTGCAGAATTGTTCATCCTTTTTTAAATCACTTTATTTTATATATTTACTTATTGAATATATGTACAAAATATATACAGAAAATTTTAAGCTGAGCTAGGCAAACTTCGATTGATTAGTTAGGAATGCGCATTTAAACTACAGCCATTCCAATATTATAAAACCCGTGCTCTGGAGATAAACGGATGTCAGCTCAGTTTGACCATGTTTCAGTACTTAAGAAATCAAATGTATATTTTGGCGGTCTGTGCATCAGCCATGTGGTTCAGTTTGAAGATGGTACGAAAAAAACCCTGGGAGTCATTCTACCGACTGAAACCCCACTTACATTTGAAACACATGTGCCTGAGCGTATGGAAATCATTTCCGGTGAGTGCCGTGTGCAGATTGCAGATAGCGAAGAAAGCGAACTGTTCCGTGCTGGCCAGTCTTTCTATGTGCCAGGCAATAGCCGTTTTAAAATCGAAACTGATGATGTATTAGATTACGTTTGTCATTTTGAAGGCTGATTTTATTATTTCATCTCCCTAACCGGACTGAAGCTGATCAGGAAATTTTCTGCCGAATCGGTTAAACTTAATTTATACAGAAATCCTGTGAAGCTGGCTTTGCAGGATTTTTCTTTTGCAGCATATTTCCCAAATTAATTTAGAGGTTGTTCATGGCTAAACCTGAGTATTTTTATGGCGTACATTCAGTTGAGTCATTACTGGAGCTTGAGCCTGAACGCGTCCTGACGCTGTTTACTCTGAAAGGTCGTGATGATCAGCGCTTAAAACGTGTATTAGAGCTTGCTGAGCCATTTGGGATTAGTGTGCAACAGGCTAGTCGCGACAAACTGGAAAAACTGGCAGGTTTGCCGTTCCATCAGGGGGTGGTAGCAGCAGTGCGTCCGCATCCAACTTTAAATGAAAAAGATTTAGAAGAGCTTTTAAAACAAGATTCGCAAGCACTTTTATTAGCGCTTGACCAAGTCACCGATCCGCATAATCTCGGTGCCTGTATCCGTACGGCAGCAGCCATGGGTGTTGTGGCTGTAATCGTGCCACGTGACCGTTCTGCAAGTTTGACACCGACAGCGCGTAAAGTCGCAGCCGGTGGTGCCGAGAAAGTTAAATTTATTCAAGTTACCAATCTGGCACGTACTCTGGGGCAGATCAAAGACGACTTTAATGTCCGTGTTGTGGGGACTATGCTGGATGAGAAAGCATTACCAATTCAGCAATTTGATTTTACTGGTACTGGTGTCTGCGTGGTAATGGGGGCGGAAGATACCGGTCTGCGTCCAATTACGCAAAGTCAGTGTGATCAAACGGTTTATATTCCGATGGCAGGCAACTTGCAAAGTTTAAATGTAAGTGTGGCAACAGGTATGGCTTTATATGAAGCCTGCCGTCAGCGTAATGCTTAATCCCTGATGAGATTATCCACACGTGCACAAGGTTATTTTTTCCTCTTAACGACCATGTGTATCTGGGGCGGTTTTACTTTAACCGCTCGCCTGAATGCAATCTGGCAGATCAGTGCCTGGGATATCGTCGCACTACGCTTCTCTCTGGCTTTTCTGATTCTCATGCCGATTTTAATCTATCGTAAAGAGGCTTCTTTTTTACTGAAAAAAGAATCTTTTATCCTGGCTATGATCGGTGGAGTGGTGTATTGCCTGTTTGCTTATAGCGCATTCCATTACGCGCCGACTGCTCATGCCGCCATTTTCTTGAATGGCTGCATACCGTTGTGTACTGCAGTGATGGCTTATTTTCTGATGAATCAGGCTTTTGATAAACATACCTGGATCAGTCTGAGCATTATGATCGGGGTGCTGTGTCTGATGAGCGTACTGATGTATCAGGAAACAGGTGTGGCCTTTGGGGCAGGGGATGTCCTGTTTTTCATCAGTGCGATTTTATGGGGGATATTTACGGTGTTGTTACGTAAATATCAACTGTCTGCCTGGCAAGCCATGTGTGGCGTGGCAATTTGGTCGGCTGTGGTGTATGTACCGATTTATTTACTGTTCTTACCTAAAAATTTAACTGTACCTGAGCCACAACATTTATTGTTTCAAACACTTTTCCACGGGGTGTTTGTAGTCATCATTGCAACCCTAACCTATGTGGAAGCGATTAAGCGGCTTGGCGCATTTAAAGCAGGCAGTATTACCAATCTGGCACCTTTTATTGCGGCTATTCTGGCAGTGCCCTTGTTGAATGAAACGCTGAGTCTGGCGATGGTCTGTGGTCTGATCGGGATGGCAATCGGTGCCTTGCAGCCATGGCGCTGGCTGCAACATCAGGACAGTTTGGCCATCAAACTTGAAGAACAAAAAAAGCAGTCTTGATGACTGCTTTTTTTATTAATTCAGAGCTCTTTGCAAATATTGTTCATGTAGAGGCTGTAGATGCGCATATAAGTGTTCCAGATGGCCATCATTTAATACGATATCATCCGCCAGTTGCTGTTTTTGTTCACGGGGCATCTGAGCGGCAATAATACGGTGAATCTGTTCAATATTTTGACCATCACGCTGTGCAGCACGCTGGATCTGCAACTCAATCGAAGCATCAATCAATAAGGTATGGTCGGTAAGTTCATGCTGATTGGTTTCAAACAGCAGGGGAGACACCAGAATCACATAAGGACTTTGTGCATCCTGTAATTGCTGAATAATTGATTGGCGAATTGCGGGATGAGTAATGCTTTCTAAGATTCTACGGGCATCATTGGATTGGAAAATATGTTCGCGTAAAGCACGACGGTTTAAGGTTCCATCTTTCTGTAATACCCAGTCACCAAAAGCTTGCTGAATTTGTAGCAGTGCTGGCTGACCGACTTCGACAATCTCGCGTGCCACAACATCAGCATCCACGACCACAATACCATGTTGTTCAAACCATTGACTGGCAGCAGATTTGCCGCTGCCAATACCACCTGTCAGACCTAGTATAAATTTCAAATTATTGACCTAAATAGACTTTCATAATCTGCTCGCCCCACAGGAAAGCGATCCAGCCGGCAATGGCAATATAGGGACCAAAAGCAAAAGGCTGATTTTCCTTACGCACTTTTAGCAGGATAATGCCAATGATTGCACCGACGAGTGATGACAATAATACAACTAGTGGCAACATTAACGGTCCTATCCAGGCACCTAGTGCAGCCAGCAATTTAAAATCACCATAGCCCATGCCTTCTTTACCAGTTACTATTTTGAACAGGTAGTACACGACCCATAAACACAGAAAGCCAATGATATAACCCCAGATGGCTGAAGTTGGTGAGGTGTAAATTGCATAGCTATTCACCCCTAAGCCTAAAGCTGCAAGTGGAAGGGTATAGCGATCTGGAAGCAGCTGGGTATCAAAGTCAATAAAGGTTAGTGCAATGAGAATATAAGTCAGCACCAGACCGAACAACATTTGTACTGTAGGACCAAATACAGCCAAAACGGTCAATGCACAAACTGCTGTTAGAATTTCAATGAATGGATAACGGGCACTAATTGGATTTTGACAGTTCGCACATTTGCCGCGAAGAGCCAGCCAGCTGATCACGGGGATATTTTGATACCAGCGAATTGGTGTATGACATTTTGGACAGGTCGACGCAGGTTTGCTTAATGTAAGCTTGCTTTCATCAATGATCGGTTGATCAGGGTGTAAAAACAGCTGGCAGTCGTTACGCCATTCCTGTTCCATCATTTTAGGGGTGCGGTAAATTACGACATTTAGGAAACTACCGATACAGAGACTAAAAAGCCCGACTGCAATATAGAGCGCAGTCGGGTTTTGAGTGAAATATAAAATAAGATCTTGCATTAAACCACTGAACCCATCTGGAAAATTGGCAGGTACATTGCAATAACAAGACCACCTACAAGCACACCAAGAACGGCCATAATCAATGGCTCCATCATGGAGGTCAAACCATCAACGGCATTGTCGACTTCATTTTCATAATGGGTCGCAACTTTATCCAGCATGGCATCTAGTGCACCAGATTCTTCACCAATCGAGACCATTTGCACGGCCATAGAAGGAAACTTATTGGTAACACGCATGGCGAATTGCAGTTGTTGGCCAGTAGCAACATCCTCACGAATTTTCATGACAGCATCTTCATAAACTACATTATTTGTAGCGCCTGCAGTTGATTCCAGTGCATCAATTAATGGAACACCAGCAGCAAAAGTCGTTGCCAGAGTACGACTATAACGAGCAATAATCGCTTTATAAACCAGATCACCGAAGATAGGTGCTTTTAGTGCAGCCTTATCCAAGAAATCACGGAATTTTTTACTGCGTTTTTTTGCTTCCAGGAAAGCAGTAATGACTACACCAATCCCAATGATCAGCAGGAACCAGTATTTCTGCATCCATTCAGACATATTGACTACCATTTTTGTAAATGCTGGCAAGTCTGCACCAAATGACGAGAAGAGATCCTGGAAAACTGGAACGACTTTAACCATCAAAATAATCGTAACAATAATTGCAACAACAACCACTGTTGCTGGGTATTTCATGGCTTTTTTAATTTTCTGCTTTAACAGTTCACTTTTTTCTTTATAAATCGCAACACGATCCAGCATGGTCTCTAAAGCACCGGATTGTTCACCGGATTCAACCAGCGAACAGAATAGCTTATCAAAGTATTGAGGATACTTGCGCAGTGCACCTGCAAAGGTATTTCCGCCTTCAACCTCACCTTTAATCCCGAGTACAACCTCGCGCATTGAAGGATTTTCAAGGCCTTCCGCCACAATTTCAAAGCCTTGTACGAGTGGTACCCCGGCTTTCATCATGGTAGCAAGCTGACGGGTAAAAATGGTGATATCCAGTGTGGTCACTTTTTTCTTCATCAGGCCTTCAAGAATATTCTTCTTTTTTTCTCGAATACTCTTGATACTGATACCCTGCTTACGCAACGTGACCTTGGCCAAGGCGAGGTTACGTGCAGGTATTTCCCCTTTAATCTTTATACCTTTACGGTCTACCCCTTCATAGGTGAAGGTCGGCATCATTTGACCTTTTTTCACTGAAGCCATGAGTTTATCCTTATTTTATAGCAGCACCTGATCATTCGCTGGTAACACGATTGACTTCCTGAAGAGAAGTCACCCCCTGCATTACCTTTAATAACCCTGATCGGCGTAAATTGTTAAAACCTGCGCGTGCGGAAGCTTCGGCAATCTCAATTGCATTGCCGTCTTCCATAATAATACGTGAAATCTCTGGTGTCACTTTCATGACTTCATAAATACCGACTCGACCTTTGTAGCCTTCGCGACATTCGTTACATCCGACAGGTTCAAAAATATTAAATTCCGGATTCTGTAAATCATCATCGCTAAAGCCCATTTCAAGCAGGCTCTGACGTGGAATATCTGCCGGTTTTTTGCAATGTGGACAAAGGCGACGCGCCAAACGCTGAGCGATCACCAAATTCACCGAGGTGGCAATATTAAATGATGGCACACCCATATTCCGTAAACGGGTCAAGGTTTCTGGTGCGCTGTTGGTATGTAGTGTTGACATCACCATATGACCTGTTTGTGCTGCCTTGATCGCAATCTCTGCAGTTTCCAGGTCACGGATCTCACCGACCATGACAATATCAGGATCCTGGCGCAGGAATGATTTCAAGGCAGCAGAGAAGGTTAGGCCGACTTTATTATTGACGTTAACCTGGTTGATCCCTTGCAGGTTAATTTCGACTGGATCTTCAGCAGTTGAAATATTCGTGTCTTCACGATTTAGGATATTTAAACCGGTATAGAGAGATACAGTTTTACCAGAGCCTGTCGGACCGGTGATCAAGAGCATACCTTGAGGCTTATCTAGTGCCTCCATAAATAAGGCTTTTTGATCAGGCTCATACCCCAGTGCATCAATACCCAGCATGGCACTCGATGGATCCAGAATACGCAGTACCAGTTTTTCCCCAAACAGGGTTGGGAGTGAGTTGACACGGAAATCGATAGCCTTATTTTTAGAGAGTTTTAACTTGATCCGACCATCTTGAGGCACACGCTTCTCGGAAATATCCATTTGTGACATAACTTTAAGACGTGAGGCCAGACGTGTTGCAAGCTGTAAAGGTGGCGTGGCGATTTGACGCAAGACCCCGTCGACACGGTAACGCACACGGTACATTTTTTCATAAGGTTCAAAGTGTAAATCAGATGCACCCATACGGATTGCATCAATCAGTAACTTATTAATATATTTAACAATTGGTGCTTCATCACCTTTATTGTCATTCTCATCATCTTTATTCGGGTCAGAGCTATCGATATCAACATCTAGATCAAAATCATCATCAAAGTCAAAGGTGCTTTCTTCAGTAAAATTCTGCTCGATCAGTTTTTCGAGTTTATTATGTTCAACAATGATGGTTTCAATATTGAGTTTGGTCGCAAAACGAACGGCATCAATTGCCTCTATATTGGTCGGGTTACTGGTCGCGATAAACAGAATATTGCTATTTTTAAAGATCGGCAGTACGCGGTGTTTGGTAATAATCTTTTCATCAAAATCTTCGCGTACGATCAGGGCAGGATCATAAGCACTGATGTCAAATAGCGGTTCACCGAATTCAAGAGAAATCGTTTCTGCGATTTTGGTTGGCGAGAGGCGGTGATGTTCAATCAGATAGGGAACAATATCAATTTTATCTTTTTTGGCACTGCTCAAAGCACCCTGCATATCTTCTGCAGATATAACCCCTTCATCGACAAGTCGACGAATAAACCCCGTAAATCTTGGAGATCCCTGAATTGCTGTCATGCTCTAATATGCCCGTGAATCAAAATTGTTTTAATTGCTTTATCAAAATTATACGTTGCTTGCGTAAAATTACCATAGCGTAAAATGCTGCCTTCTTCGCATTAATATTCAAAATACTGAATGAATCCTAAGAAGTGATCCCCATAATCTTAAGTGATAACAAAAAATGAGCAGTTTGAACAGATCTGGCACTGAAAATGCCGCAAGAAAACTCTTCTTCAAATTTTCTAATTCCGTGTAGAATGTGCCCAATTAAAGATAGGTATTCAGAATAGGTTGTTTATGTCGTTGTCGACGATTACCCCATGGGTAGTGGGTAACTGGAAAATGAACCCGCTGCAGACAGATGCGCAGACATTGCTTCGTGGGGTGAAAGATTTACTTGAATCTACACCGATTTCAGCAGAAAAGTGTCATTTAGGCGTAGCACCTGTAGCAATTGCACTGACTCAGGTTCAGGCTGAATTGGATTCTGCCGTTCGTCCGGTTTATACCGTTGCTCAGGATGTGTCTCGTATTGCAGGCATGGGCGCCTATACGGGCGAAGTGAGTGCAGAACTGCTGGCAGATAGTGGTATTGGTTATGTTCTGGTAGGACATTCTGAACGTCGTGAAATCTTTGGTGAGTCACGAGAGATTCTCAATACCAAAATCAAAAATGCTTTAAATGCCGGTTTGACTGTGATTTATTGTGTAGGTGAAAGTCTGGAACAGCGTGAAGCCGGTCAGGCGGAAGCTGTGGTATTGCAGCAAATCTGTGATATCGCGGCTGTAGTTGAAGCAGAGCAATGGAAGAATATTGTAATTGCCTATGAACCGATCTGGGCGATTGGTACTGGTAAAACTGCTTCTCCGGAAGATGCACAAGCGATGCATGCTCAGATCCGTCAAGGTCTAAAACAGATTACTGGTTATGGTGAAACCACTGCAATTCTGTATGGTGGTAGTGTTAAACCTGAAAATGCAGTAGAGTTGGCAGCCTGTCCTGATATCAATGGGGCACTGGTGGGTGGTGCATCACTCAATGCCGAGTCATTTCATAAAATTGCCCAGGCATTTGCAAATACACAATAATTAGGAGTTCAGCATGCAAACTTTTGTGCTGGTAGTACATATTATCTTAGCGATTTTGATGATTGTCTTGATTTTAGTTCAGCATGGTAAAGGTGCAGATGCTGGTGCATCTTTCGGTGGTGGCGGTGCTGCGACTGTTTTTGGTGCTTCAGGTTCAGGTAATTTCCTGACCCGTTTGACTGCAGTATTTACGGCATTGTTCTTTATTACCAGCTTGACTTTAGCGGTATTTGCTAAAAAGCAGACCACAGATGCTTATACTCTGAATAGCGTTCCAACGACTCAGACTGCACCTGCTCAATCGACTGAAACTTCACCAACTGCACCAAAAACTGGTGAATAATTTCGCCAAAGGCTTTCTTTTTGTGCATGATACGAATAGAATGCCTGCAGCTGCGGTGGTGGTGGAATTGGTAGACACGCTACCTTGAGGTGGTAGTGCTTTCGGGCGTGGGGGTTCAAGTCCCCCCTTCCGCACCAACTTATAATCCAGAACATAAGTTGGTGTATGCAGCTAAAAAACTTCTGTTGTTGCGGGATGGAGCAGTCTGGTAGCTCGTCGGGCTCATAACCCGAAGGTCGTTGGTTCAAATCCAGCTCCCGCTACCAATCAATCCTTTTATAAAGACGCAAACTTTAAAGAGGCAACTTGAAACCAGTTTTAAGTTGAGAAGAGTTGTTTGCATGTTGTTGCGGGATGGAGCAGTCTGGTAGCTCGTCGGGCTCATAACCCGAAGGTCGTTGGTTCAAATCCAGCTCCCGCTACCAATCCTTTAAAGATGCAAACTTTAAAGGCAGTTCTATGAACTGAAAGTTTTTTGTACGCTGATGCGGGATGGAGCAGTCTGGTAGCTCGTCGGGCTCATAACCCGAAGGTCGTTGGTTCAAATCCAGCTCCCGCTACCACTTTTTGGAAAGTGTGGTTTCGTTATTTTAATCAGTTGCAAGCTCGTCGAGCTCAACTCTTTATAAAATCTCGAAGATCGTTGGATTAAAGTCCAGTGAGCGCTACCAATTTTTCAGCGACAAAAGACCAACATATCGATAGAGATAGTTTTGATTGAAAACTTATCGTCTTTTGTATATAATTTTTGCACGTTGATGCGGGATGGAGCAGTCTGGTAGCTCGTCGGGCTCATAACCCGAAGGTCGTTGGTTCAAATCCAGCTCCCGCTACCAAGTTTCTTAAAAGAGGCTCACAACTATGGTGGGCCTTTTTGCACAGTGGGATTTGAAAAAATCCGAAATTGTGCATTAATTGGGGCGATTTACGCCCTTTTTTATTGGCTATCGTGTAGTGTCGACAAAATTTGGTCATATCTCCATGTTTCACTACTACTATAGTTTGTATTGGTTTGTAGTGGTCAAATAGATCATAAAATCGCACCAGATGACGAGAGTAAATGAAGCTATCAAATAAAACTCAAGCACTTCAGGACTTGATTGCACCTGCAGTTGAAGCCTGTGATGTAGATCTTTGGGGAATCGAATTTGTTCCTCAGGGTAAACGTTCTCTATTACGTATTTATATCGACAAGCCAGTCGATCCAACTACTGAACCGGTCATCAATGAAGACGGTGAAGTGGAGCAGGGCCGCGGAATTGGTGTGCAGGACTGCGTACGCGTTACCCAACAGGTGGGCGCGATGCTAGACGTACATGATCCGATTTCAGGTGAATATGCACTTGAAGTGTCGTCTCCAGGCTGGGACCGTCCATTCTTCCAACTTCAGCAAATGGCAGATTATATCGGTCAGACCGTTGCCTTACGTCTGATCAGTGCGGTGGACAACCGTCGTAAATTCCAGGCAAAACTGGTTGCAGTTGACCTTGAAAATGAAATGATTCAGGTAGAAGTAGAAAAGCAGCAGGTTCTGGACATCGACAGTCACAATATCGATAAAGCAAATTTGGTCTATCAAGATTAACTAAATCAATAAGAATCTGAACGAATAGGTGACATATGGCACGTGAAATTCTTACCGTCGTTGAAACGGTTAGTAACGAAAAAGGTGTACCTCGTGAAGCAATTTTTGAAGCACTAGAACAAGCTTTAGTTGCAGCGACCAAGAAAAAGTTCTACGAAGGAACCAACTCGGAAGAAGCACGTTTACGTGTAGAAATCGATCGTAAAACTGGAGACTACCGTACTTTCCGTCAATGGGAAGTGGTTGCAGACGAAGATCATGAAATGCCAGCCTGTCAGGATGCCATCTCTGATGTTGATCCGGCAAAATGGTCAATCGGTGACATTCGTGAACTAGAAGTTGAGTCAATCGATTTCGGTCGTATTGCTGCACAGATTGCTAAACAGGTGATTGTACAAAAGATTCGTGAAGCAGAACGTGCACTGGTTGCTGATGCTTATGAATCTAAAGTCGGTGAGCTGATCTACGGTGAAGTGAAAAAACAAACCAAAGACGGTTTCATTATTGACTTAGGGGACAATGCTGAAGCATATCTTGCACGTGAAGAAATGATTCCGAAGGAAATCCTTCGCCCGAAACAACGCGTGAATGCGATTCTTTTCAATGTCAATCGTGAAGGTCGTGGTGCTCAGCTACAGCTTTCTCGTGCTAAACCTGAAATGCTGATCGCATTGATGAAAAAAGAGATTCCAGAAATCTCGGAAGAAATCATTGAAATCAAGGCAGCCGCACGCCAGCCAGGTGTACGTGCCAAAATTGCAGTGAAAACAAATGACCACCGTATTGATCCGGTTGGTGCTTGTATTGGTATGCGTGGTACACGTATCCAGGCAGTACAACAGGAACTCAATGGTGAGCGTATTGATGTCGTAGTATGGTCAGATGATCCTGCTCAGTACATCGCAAGCGCACTTGAACCAGCAGATGTATCCAGTATTGTTATCGATGAAGATGCACGTACTGCAGACATTATTTTCGCAACGAGTGATCAGTTGGCTCGTGCGATTGGTTCACAGGGTCAGAACGTTCGTCTGGCATCGGAGTTGACTGGCTACAAGCTGGATATGATGCTGGAAGAAGAATACTACGCGCGTCAACAAAGCGAAGCACAAAAATACCTGGACATGTTTGTAACACGTCTGGATATTGCTGAAGATTTGGCTATGGCGTTGGTAGAAATGGGCTTCACCTCGCTTGAAGAAATTGCATACGTACCTGCAGAAACGTTTGATGAAATCGAACTGGATGCGGAACTGGTTGAACTACTGCAAAGCCGTGCAAAAGAAGTTGCACTTGCTGATGCATTACAACAGCAAGAAAACGTACAAGCGCCAAGTGAAGAACTTGTTGCAATGGATGGCATGACAGCAGAGATCGCGCAAGCTCTAGCAGCTCGTGGTGTGGTAACAGTGGATGACCTTGCAGATCAGGCAACTGACGATATCGCAGATATTGAAGGTTTAGGCGCTGAAAAAGCGGGTCAGCTCATTATGAAAGCGCGCGAATCATGGTTTAACTAGGAGGTAGTATATGACGGACAAGTCGATTAAAGAGTTAGCCCTCAAATTGGGTCGCCCAGTTGAGAAGCTCCTGGAACAGGTTCGTGAGGCAGGTTTACCACAGCGCAAATCTGACGAAATTATTACCGCCGAACAACAAGATCACCTGATGAGCCATGTGAAAAAATCACAAGGTTCGGATGGTCATGCAGGACAAATCACGTTGAAACGTAAAACGACCAGTACGGCTAAAGTAGCCAGTACTTCGGGTAAGGCAAAAACCATTAATGTAGAAGTTCGCAAGAAACATACATTTACTAAGCCTGATCCAGAACA
>NZ_DFRO01000037.1:0-85451 GCF_002381195.1 Acinetobacter sp. UBA3461
ATGAAAACACTTAAATTACGCATAAAAGACAAACATTGCAAGGTGCTAGACCAATTAGCAGCTGAGGTGAACTTTGTTTGGAATTATGTGAATGATTTGAGTTTCAATCACTTGCAAAGAACAGGTAGCTTTTTCTCAGCATTCGATATGGCTAAATACACAAAAGGAACTTCAAAATTGTGTGGTTTGCATAGTCAAACAGTGGATGCAATCAGGGAAGAATATGCTGGTAAAAGAAAACAGTTTAAAAAAGCAAAATTAAAATGGCGTGTGAGTAATAAGAAGTCAGCAAGACATTCACTTGGTTGGATACCATTTAAGAAGTCTGGGATAAATTACGCTGATGGCTATGTGCAATACGGCAAACAAAAATTTAACCTATGGGATAGTTATGGTATAGGCAAATACAGCGTTAAAACAGGCTCATTCGTTGAGGATAGTCGTGGGCGCTGGTATGTGTGTCTTGTTGTGGAATCACCTAAACAAGATAAACCAACTTCTACTAAAGCAATTGGTATTGATCTTGGTCTAAAAGATATTGCTACCTGCTCAGATGGTACTGTGATTTCAAATCCAAAGTTCTATAGAAAGTATGAAAAAAAACTAGGTATAGCTCAACGAGCAAAAAATAAGAAACGTGTTCGTGCATTACACGCTAAGATTGCAAATTGTCGTAAAGATCATTTGCACAAAGCAAGCACCATGCTTATTAAAAACAATGCACTTATTGTTGTAGGTGACTTAAGTGCCAAGAAACTTGTAAAAACTAAAATGGCGAAGTCTGTTTTAGATACAGGATTTTCAGCACTAAAAACGATGCTCAAGTATAAATGCGAGAACGCAGGAGTATTGTTTGAGGAAGTCAATGAAGCCTATACCACCCAAATGTGTTCGTACTGTGGTGAGATCACCGCAAGTAGTCCGAAAGGTAGAACAGATTTGCGAATAAGAGAATGGAAGTGCGTGAACTGCGGTACAGCTCACGATAGAGATAAAAACTCAGCTCTAAACATTCTTGCGCTCGGGCATGAGCGTCTAGCAGTAGGAATCCCCGTCCTTTAGGTCGGGGAGGATGTCAACATCAACATACATCATATTAGATCATTGCCATGGGCAAAAGCATTATCGTTTTAAATGGTTAACTCGCCTTCGATGTGGTTTCTGAAATGCTTATCGGCTGGGGCAGACGGATAATTCGCGGGAAGCCGTAATGCATACGCAAGTCTCGAATCAGCTGGGCAATCTGCTTACGGTTATGTACGACTACGTTGACATAAGTCTTACCTTCGTAACTACGTACCGACTCTACACCAGACTTGGCTTTACGGCATTCATAGATCAGTTCGGAAATCTGTTCATCATCCATGGACAAGTCAATACAGAGATAAGCGGTAAAGCTGATATCTTCAATGTCCTCAGAGGTCCACTGCAATGGCATCATATTTTCTGGATGCAGATTTTGTTCATGTAGCAAGTTATGGCAGCGGGCACGATGAACGATCAGACCACGGCGGGTCAGATGACCTTGAATCGGATCACCCAGTACCGGATTGCAGCAGTGTGCATATTTGACATCGACACCTTCTGTGCCCTGAATTAAACGAGTCGAGTTGGAGCCAGTTTCTGCATCCTGAGCAAAGAGGTGATTGGCGACCAATTGAGGTAATAAATCACCGACTGCAATCTGTTCATACAGACGTTCCTGACTCGGAATATGACGCCATTGCAGAATATTGGCCCAGTCCTCTTCAGTTAAATCCTGAATAGAACGATTAAATAATTTTAAAGCACGATTTAAAGCCTGTTCACCGACCATACGCTGCTCGTCAATATCCTGATCACGCAGTATGTTTTGAATCGCACGACGGGCTTTTTGGGTATTAATAAAGCTGAGCCAGTCTGGATTTGGTGAGGCGAGTACATCAGTGATCACTTCAATGACTTGACCACTGCTTAAAGGCGTTGAAAGCGGTTTGGTGTCGCCATTAATTTTGGCACCAACCGCGTGGTTACCTAGAAATAGACTGGCAGAATAGGCGAAATCCACTACGGTCGCGCCTTGAGGTAATTCATGTAGCTGACCATGAGGAGTATAAACCCAAATTTTTTCCTGATGCAGATAATCCAGTAATTCATTAAAAGTGGTCTTGGCACAATCACCATCCACCAGAACATTCAGATTCTGCATAGAAGCTTGAATCGCAGAACGGCAGGCTTGAGGTGCATTTTCACCCAGTACTACACCAAAACGTGCTGCCTTACGCATCAGTTCGGTTTGAATGGTTAGGGAAAGTGTCGTCTTTTCACCCTTGATACGCATACTCAGCGACTGGTTACCACCCGGCAACGGGCGACGAATATGATCGGCAAAACTCAACACCTGGAAACTATCTTCCAAGAGTTCTGCAAAGCGGTCACAGTCAGCAATACTTTGTAAAATGATTTCAAAGGCGTGACTATGAGTGAGTTCCTGCAGGTTAATATCATTCTTAACAAAGTGACGTAGCAACTCGATATTATTATTTTTCTTTTTGATTCGGCCCTGGATATTATACTGATGGAGTAATTCATTCAGTTTTCTTTCCCAGATCGCCTGATATTCACAGCGTTTGGATTTGGTTTGCTGTAAGGCAGTCTGGACATTATTGTACATGTCTAGATCCAGGTTCTGGTAGCAGAGATGTTCCAGATTATCGGCCATCTCATTCATACCAACCAGACGGGCCATCGGTACGAAAATTTCAAAAGTTTCTTTGGCAATACGTGCACGTTTATCTGGGCGTAAGGCATCTAAGGTAGTCATGTTGTGATAACGGTCTGCCAGTTTCACAATAATGACACGTGGGTCCTGTAGGGTAGCCTGAAGAATTTTCCGGAAAGAAGCGGCTTTATTATATTCCTTATCACTAGATTGGCTCAGCTTGGTTACGCCATCCACCAGTTCAGCTACCGTCTTGCCGAATTTTTCAGCAATATCGTCCTTATTGAAATCTGTATCTTCAATCACATCATGGAGCAAGGCTGCCATAAGGGTTTCAGCATCTAAGCGCATATGCGCCAGAATACTGCTCACAGCGATCGGATGCAGGATATAGGGTTCGCCACTTTTACGGGTAATGCCATCATGGGCAATATCCGCATAATCACAGGCGGCAAGCACACGCTCGACTTCACTGGCACTCAAATAAGCGTCGATGATGATATTAAGCTGTTGCTTGGCTTGACTGACCTGTGGGCCTGGCATAAAACACCTTTAAAACTGAATTCTTTACTAAAAATGTGCGAATACTTTTAATGAAAAGCAAATCGCAAAGTTTGTCAATTTATTCCGTTTCTATTCACGGAAAAACTGCATAAACTTGATAACTCGACCTTATGTTATAACCGTTCTAGACAGAATATAAAAGCCACAAAACAAAAAAAGCCTAGTTGAGAACTAGGCTTTTTATAGGAAGGATTTCTTATTGGAAAGAAAAACCGTCCAGATTCAGGTTATTTGCTGAAAGTGCAAGGTCTAGACTAGAAGTCTGGTAGTCTTGGTCACGTTGTTTCAGGATGTCTTTAGATACATGACCTACTGCAATTTCACGTAGAGCAACAACGGTTGGCTTGTCATTGTCCCATTCTACAGTTGGTTCAATGCCTTGACGTGCCAATTGACGCGCGCGTTTGCTTGCCACTAGTACAAGCTCAAAGCGGTTGTCTACATGGTCTAAACAATCTTCAACGGTTACGCGTGCCATAAGAATTCTCGTTTGAATAATATTTTAACAGACTGCGAAGTATAAAAGGCTTTGCCTGTAGACTCAAGTTTTAATCACTCTTCGCTTGGTGTAATTAAAGCCTGAATCAGTTTTTCATGACGATTAGCTTGCTGATGAAGTGCCAATCGGTTGGCAATAATCACGGCTTCCAGATCATGCAGCGCTTTATTAAAGTCATCATTGATAATGACATAATCAAAGTTCACATATTGCTGCATATCTTCTACCGCACAGCTCAAACGATGCTCAATCACGTCAACAGAATCTGTACCGCGGTTAGATAGACGTTGACGCAAGTCAAATTGGCTCGGCGGTAAAATGAAAATTTGTTTGGATTCAGGAAATAAGCGACGGACCTGCTGTGCACCCTGCCAGTCAATCTCTAGCAGGACATCATGACCTTTGGCCAGTTGTTCTTTTACAGTCGCTTGCGCAGTACCATAATAGTTACCAAAGACTTCAGCATATTCAATAAAGCCACCTTCATTGACCAGATTGAGAAAATCTTCTTTGGTAGAGAAGTGGTAATGCACACCATCGAGTTCGCCAGGTCGTTGACCGCGTGTCGTATGAGAAACAGAAACATGAAGATTGTTGACACGTTCAAGTAATGCTTTAACGAGGGATGTTTTGCCTGTTCCAGACGCAGCAGAAACGACAAACAAGAGACCCGACATGATATTTTTCCTGATATGATAAAATATCTTCTCTATTTTAGAGTAGAGCGACTTTAAACTAAATAGTTGTACGTCGATTGTTTTACATTTATTTCAATTGTTGCAGCATAAATTGAGTGAGTATTGAGGATTCTATGGAAATTGTTTTAGCCAACCCGCGTGGTTTCTGTGCCGGTGTGGATCGTGCCATTGCGATCGTGAATCGTGCCTTAGAATGTTTCAATCCACCGATCTATGTGCGTCATGAAGTCGTGCATAATAAATTTGTTGTAGATGACTTACGCCAACGCGGGGCAATTTTTGTTGATGAACTGGATGAAGTTCCCGATGATAATATTGTGATTTTTAGTGCACATGGTGTTTCTAAAGCAGTCCAGCAAGAGGCTGAACGCCGTGGTCTGAAAGTTTTTGATGCCACTTGCCCCTTGGTAACCAAGGTGCATATTGAAGTGACCAAATATGCTCGTGAAGGGGTTGAAGCGATCTTAATTGGTCATGAAGGGCATCCGGAAGTTGAAGGCACCATGGGGCAATATGACAAAAAAAGTGGTGGTGAGATTTATCTGGTTGAAGATGAAGAAGATGTCGCTGCTTTAACGGTACGCAATCCTGAAAAAGTAGCTTTTGTCACGCAAACCACTTTATCAATTGACGATACGGCGAAAGTGATTGATGCTCTTCGCCAGAAATTTCCGCTGATTCAAGGCCCACGTAAAGACGATATTTGCTATGCCACGCAAAACCGTCAGGATGCTGTACGTGACTTAGCTGAACGTTGTGATGTTGTGTTGGTAGTCGGATCTCCAAACTCTTCAAATTCAAACCGCTTACGTGAGCTCGCTGAACGCATGGGTAAAGCTGCTTATCTAGTCGATAATGCCGATGAGCTAAAGCAGGAGTGGTTTGTGGATAAATCTCAAATTGGAGTCACTGCTGGAGCATCTGCACCTGAAATCTTGATTAAGCAAGTAATTCAGCGTTTACAAGATTGGGGGGCGGAAGTGCCTCAAGAACTAAATGGACGTGAAGAAAATATCACTTTTAGCCTGCCTAAAGAGTTACGTATTCCAGTCACTCAAGCTTAAAATGTAACGTACTTATCACCTGAATTATAATTTTAAAAAATAGATAACTATTTTTTGCAGTTATCTGTTTTTTTATGCCATTCATCTCTATTTGTGTGGGTTTTGTAATTTAATTGGATACTATTTTTAATGAGGTAAAGGGTTGCCTTGGGGATGATATGCAAAAAAATAAAGGTTTTACACTCATAGAACTTATGGTGACGATTGCAGTGTTGGCGATTATTGCAATGATAGCGGCGCCTTCTTTTGCTCAAACAATAAGAAAGAATCAATTAATAAGTGATACCCGAGAATTTATAGATTTATTGGCAGATACTAGATCCGAAGCAATTTTTAAACAAGGTGAAAGAGTTTTTGCTGTAGATACGAGTGTTACAACTTTCTATAAAAAGTGGGGGCCCCAATATGTGATTAAAGAAAGTGGAGATCCTAGTGTTACATTTAATCGTTTGGGTCAATCTACAATAACCACAAATGGTCAATGTTTTGTAT
Organism: Acinetobacter sp. UBA3461; assembly: GCF_002381195.1. Taxonomy (NCBI): domain Bacteria; kingdom Pseudomonadati; phylum Pseudomonadota; class Gammaproteobacteria; order Moraxellales; family Moraxellaceae; genus Acinetobacter; species Acinetobacter sp. UBA3461. The sequence continues at coordinate 6,019 of NZ_DFRO01000037.1, forward strand.
TAAGACATAAAAAAGATACGAATTTGAAAGCATATGTATATGTACAAAAAGGCGGGACAGTTGTGTACGACAAAACAGCCTCAAGTTGTCCAACTTAACCAAGAGGGATAATAAAATGCGAACTAGTCAAAAAGGTGTTGGGCTTGTTGAGGTTCTTGTTGCCTTAGTGCTTTTAAGTATTGCTGTTTTAGGATTTGTCGCTTTACAACTAAGAGCTGTGGAAGCAAGTGTGGAAGCAGGAATGAATTTGCAAGCATCTAATATTGCCATGGACTTGGCTGAAAGAATGCGAGTTAATCGAGATGGATTATCAGGATATGCGGCAAATAATGATACTGATAACTGTGTGACAAGCTTTTGTAGTGCTACAGCAATGGCGAAATATGATTTTAGGCGTGTGGTAAGTCAGGCAAGTAATTTAGGAATGAGTATAAATGTATTGAATTGTCAGGGCTCTACTCTGGTACGTAAATGTATTTATGTTGCATGGGGGGGGACGACTGCTACAAACGGTACAGGTAGTTCAGACTGTACTAATGGATCAGCTTATGTTCCAAGTGCTAAATGTATCATCATGGAGGTATATAATTATGATTGATCGGCATTATACCTCTGGTTTTACCCTTCTTGAATTAATGATTGCTCTAACATTAGGATTACTTATTATTGCAGCTGGTTTGGCATTATTTTTAAGTAGTTCTCGCTCATTAAATCTGCAATCAGGAATGAGTGAATTACAGCAGAATGCCAATTTTGGTTTATCTATGGTTGCATATGATTTGCGGCATACTAATTTAAACACTGTCTCAGCACAAAAAGTCAATAATATAGTTTTAGGTTCAGGTATTGTTTTTAAAAAAGAAAATTTTCCTAGTGCATTGCGAACGATTGCAAATTTGGAAACTGAATTTGTCAGCTTACAGGGTAAAGATACAGATAATACCACAGGAAAAAGTGATCGTTTAACTATTCAGTATGTGCCAGTAACTGGCAGTGTAGTCAACTGTGAAGGAGATGAGGTTACAGCTGCTACTTCAAAAACTATAGTGCAACGTTATTACATAGCCCAAACTCCACAACAGGTAACAGGAGAGCCAACTTCATATTCTTTATATTGTGATGCTGGATATTATGAAGCAGGCAGTACCACTATTACCGGTTTAAATAATAATGCACAGCAGATTATGCAGCGTGTAGATGCTTTTAAAATACGTTTAGGAGTAAAAAATCCTTCTAACCAATTCCGTTATATGGCCATCAATGATTACATTGCTGCAATGAATACTATTCGTACTGCATGTGGAACCCCCATTATTGAAGATAACTGTGCAAAAAACTATCTGCAAGTGATTTCAATAGAGGTAGGTATATTATCCAGATCCACAGGAACAATTGGTACAGAAGCAAGTTTAAACACTCAGTCTACGTTTAACCTTGCGGGAACGAATGTAACTTTAGATGGAAGTTCTGGCAAAGATACGCTTAATAAAAAATATTTACGTCAGGTGGTGAATCAGGTTGTGGCAATTCGAAACACACTAGGAGCATCCTAATGAAACAAGAACAGGGTGCTACGCTTATTACAGTTTTAATTATTATTATATTGGTAACATTGTTAAGCACAATCGCCGTCAAATCAGGAATTCTAGGACTGAAGATTGCAACAAACAGTCAAGTTAACGCTTTATTAATGAGGAATTCAGATTCTGCATTATTCAATGTTGAGAATCCTGCTCAGATAGCAAGACAGTTAGCATTAGATGGCATGTTTGCTTACTTCAATTCATCTGCTAATGCGAATAATGAACTAGTATTTTGTTATAGAGCTGCACAAAACTCTTTTTTCACCTTATCTAAAGCAAGTGCAATTAGCATAAATGCAGCTGGGAATGTCACTAGTACAACAAAGCTAGGAGTTGATGGTTATTGTAAAGTTAATCAATTTTCAATGGGGCGTTCAGCAGTATTGTCACAAGTATACTTGAACAAAAAAAATACTTCATCTGCACCATTTAGTGACGTACCAAAAGGCACAAGCCTTGGGCAAAGTAATGTTCCAGTAACGTCACATAGTATTGGAGCAACAGTCATTTCAGTATTACCTAGCTTTTCTAGTGCGACAGCAACACAAATAGAAAGTTGCTTTAAGCAGCGTGCTTCAGCAGTAGGTACTTGTTTCGAAGGGTTGAATATACCTTATAACATGCAGCATGCAGATTATATCGTGGGCGGACAACCAAAATTGGTACCATAAAGAAAGAGGGTTTAAAGATGGATAAAATAAATCATAAAAATACGCTTTCTGCTACGGTGTCGATGCTCATGACTTTAACCGTATGTAGCAGTGTGTCACAAGCCAGCGATATTGATATTTATAGTAACGCAACAAGTGGTAAAACCACCATTACGCTAATGCTGGATACCTCAGGGAGTATGAGTGAGTCACAGGTTGGGGGAAGTGCATGTGAGCTTGCATCAGGCACAACTTATACAGCTGGAAATGAACCTTCGGGAACGACACCTGGTTATACCAAATATTTTTGTGGTGTAGATATCCCAGGTTCAAGTTCTCAGCGAGTTTATTATTATAAAAGAACGGGAGGGTCTTGGAATCGTACTTGGTTTAGTTGCGGTGCATCAGGTTCACCGAATGTAGATGCCTGTACAATTCCTATTAATGATCCAGATCCAAACAATAGTTTTGAAGATACAGGTAGTAACCCTCGTTACTATTATAAAAATGAAAGACCTCAAATAAAACATTACGATCGTCTAACTCGATTAAAAGATGCAATTTTTACCCTAATGGATAGTAACCAAATTGATTCAAATTCGGTAGCGATGGGGATCGGGCAATTTTCGTCACAAAGTGGTAATGATAATGTATATACCAACGCAGATGGTTCAAGTGGAAAAATTTTAGTTCCAGCAGCGTTACTTACTAGTACGCAACGTACAGCGATTAAAACAGCAGTTGCAAATTTAGTGGGTTCCAATGGTACACCTACGGCAAATGCATATGCGGAAGTAGCAGCCTACATGTTAGGTACAAATACCACGACCAATATTACAGGACTTCGAGAGGAATATGTGAGTTCTGGAACAGATATCTGGGGACGAACTGTATTTTCAAAATGTGTTGGTTGGTCTGGATTTTCATGTAATTCGTTTAACGGAAACCAAGGTACAATTACTGGATCAAATGGTTGGAGTACACAACAATGTGCATTAAACTGGTCTCCATCAAGAACATGTTTAGTTCAAAGTAATACTTCAACCGCCTCTAATCTTGGTTATAGCGGATTTTCTAAATCGGTGCTTGGTAGTAAGGTCGGGTCTTCCTCTACCGCAACAAACTATCAAACTCCTTTATCTACGACAAACACACAATGTAATGGTCAAGGGATTTATTTCTTAACAGATGGTGAACCCAATAGCTCACCTGTACCTGTACCTTTAATGCAAGCTGCTTTAGGCGCAAATGGTTCATCCTTTAGTGTACCTGCTACAGGAACACTACCTAATGGTACTCAAGCTGGTCATGGCATGCCTGCTGTAGGTGAGTTTGCGAAAGCCCTAAGAAATCAAAGGGCATCTACTACTGCACCCAATCGAAACCCTTTAGGATTAGAAATCAAAACTGCGGTTGTTGGTTTTGGGTCAGTATTCAATGTGGATAGAACTGCTGATGCTGCAAGGCCTGTCGCTCAGAGAGTTATACGCACTTTGGATTATATTAATAGTCAGGGTGTGCGTACCAATGAACAAAGAGATTATTATAATTGCTCACTTATCACAAATGTAGATGCCCAAAATGCATGTAACTGGGGAGCTAAGCCGCATCCTGATTTACCAGGTGTTGGAGGCTATGGGAATGGTGGTTTCTATTCTGCACAATCAACACAAGATGTTGTACAAAGTGTGGTGAAATTTTTAGATGATGTAAAACCTGAATTTGACCCAGTCGCAACAGGTTCACCGACTTTACCGCAAGATGCTTTAAATCCATTACGTATTCAACCTTATGGTTACTATGCTTCTTTTATTCCAAAACCACAGGAAGCTTTTCGACTTTGGGCTGGTAACTTGAATAAATATCATATCCATAATGGTGAACTATATGATACTGGTAAGACTATACGTTTGATTAAAGCGGATGGCTCAATGGATTCCCGTGCAAATGGTATATGGGTCGGTGGTGTAAAAGCTAACCTGCCTTTAGGGATAAAACTCAATATTGAAAATGAGCCATTTGCTAGTCGTACCATTTATACGAATAGACAAATTACCGGTACTACTGCACCTTATACAGCCAGTGAAGCTAATTCTCTTAAAAAAGTGAATCTTTCAACTTTATTTGGCTCAGGTAGTACAGCATTATTTCTAAATGATCCTGATAAAAACTATTGGTTAAATGTACTTGGATATGATGTAGGCACAACTGAAACTGGGATTACTTTAGAAAACCTTCAATCAAAACAAGAATTGCGACAAGTGGGTGCCGTAATGCATTCAACACCAATTTTACTTACTCAAGAGGGTAAAATTACTGTTAATTCGGCAGGTGAAATAGACACTACTAATCGTGATGATTATCTGCTCTTTGGTAGCACTCAAGGCCTATTACATGTAGTGGATGCTGACACTGGTATAGAGAAATTTGTATTTGTACCGCATGAAATGATGCAAAATCAGAAAGCAGCGTTTTTATCCGAAGCAAGCACCACAGGTGGTGCTGCAAATTTGTTTTACGGTATAGATGCACCTTGGACAGCATATAGTCAGTATATAGCTAAAGCAGATGGTACATTAACTGTGAATGATTCTGGTCGTACTGTAAAGGAATCGGATGATGGCGATGAAATAGCACTCAAAGGTTTACAGTGGGTGTATGGTGGACTACGTATGGGGGGACGCAGTTATTATGCTTTGGATTTATCAGATATAAATACTCCAAGCCTAAAATTTCATATCAATCCAGATGCAGCAGTGACTGCTACTGGAACGCCAGATACAAATAATGCCCTCAGTTATATGGGGCAAAGCTGGTCCAAGCCAACAATTGCTTATGTTAAATTTGGCGACACGAAGAAATTGGTGATGTTCGTTGGTGGCGGTTATGATGCAAAAGGTGCAACTACCGCTTGTAATGCGAGTGGAGATACTGTTGCAAAAAATATAGGTTATGAATGTGCTGCCTATGATCAGAATACAACTACAGGTAGTGGGGCAGGTGTATATATGTTTGATGCAAATACTGGTGATTTACTCTGGTGGACCAGTGCTTATGCTACAGCTGCCAAAGGCGCAGAAGCATTTACTAATGCCAGTGCATCTACAATTAACATGAAATATAGTGTGGTCAGTCAAATTAATACGATTGACCGTGATAATGATGGTCTTGCTGATCATCTTTATTTTGGTGATCTAAGGGGGCAGGCATTCCGAGTTGATCTGAATAATTCTGCAACTACGAAGGCTAATTTTGCGACTCGAGTTGTAAGATTATTTGATCAACATGCAGCAGGGGGAGCAAGCCCACGTTTTTATGAAATGCCTAGTATTTCTATTCATGAAGATAATGGATATGTTGCTGCAGTTGCTTTTAGTTCAGGTAATCGTAGTTCACCTTTAGTTGGGGGATCTGGTACGAATCAAGCTGGATCCACTGTAAGTGCTGTGGATGGCGTTTTTGTAGTCTATGATAAAGATGTCGTAAAATCAGATTTATATGATGCCTCACCTACCTTGACTACACAAAATGTGACGCTTGCTTCTTTAAATACAAATATCAGTACAGGTGTTGTGATCAACGGTAATAATGGCTGGAAATATACCTATTCATCTACAGCTGGTGTTTATAAGGGGATGAATGAATTATATGCCTTAGATGGAATGCTTTATGTGAATGTTTATCATCGTGATGGAACTGGTATTGGGGGAAACTGTGGTGCTGGAGTAAAAGGAGATTCTTATATCTACCAGTTCTGTTTGCCTACCGGAAAATGTTCATTTAGCACTACAGTTTCAAATACTCCAAATCGAGTAAAAATAGGAGCAGGTATTTTAGGAAGCGGTATTGGTCAAGACTTAGGAGGGCGTAATAGTAAATTGGTAGTTCCACGCCCGACCTCTTTAGACTGTACGACAACTGCAAATAAAAATAAGCCTGAATGTCAACAGTTCAATACGGCTGCTAAACTCCAACAGTTGCGTTGGTATGAAACTCGATAGAGGTGAGTCATGAAAAAAACACATGGCTTCACATTAATTGAGCTAATGATTACAGTGGTGGTGGTGGCAATTATTGCTGCCATTGCCGTACCTTCGTATCAACAATATATAGAACGAAAAGACTTAGCGATTGCCCGGCAAGAAGCATTACGTATATCTGCGGAATTAGAAAGATTTAAAGCAAAAAACTTTAGTTACAAAGGTTTTGATGCAAGTTATTTGTATACTTATGGAAGCACAGATGATGATGGAAATCCCGTTACGGCGAGTTACTATGATGCCGGGACTGGACAATTATTATTGCCATTGGGTTCAACGTCGACCACAGCTAAGTATATATTGACACTAGTTAATAATGGGGCAGGGTATAAACCCTTAACTATTACTAAAGATAATAATGGTAATGAAACGTCAGATTCTGCAAGTGTAAATGGGTTAAGTTGGGTCATGTCTGTTCAACGAACTTCAGATATTAGGGGCGAGCCGAAACAGCCACGAAATTATGATCTATTGTTAAATAGTACCGGACTGCGTTGCATGACGAGAACAAAAAATGTAGTCACTAATTATACAGATTGCGGGAATCCAAGTGAGAAATGGTGATGAATAATAAAGGATTTACCTTAATAGAGTTAATGATCGTGGTAGCAATTATTGCTATTTTGGCAGTTTTTGCTTATCCATCTTATACTCAATATAAAATCCGTACAAATCGTGCAGAAGTACAAAGTGAAATGATGCGTATCGCCCAACGATTACAAAGTTATTATGTAATTCACCATAATTATTCTGCTGCTACCTTAGAAAACGGTACAAATACTCAAAATTATCCAGCATCTAATTCTTTATACACAATAACACTTACTTCTAGTGGTCAGACTTATAGTTTAAGTGCAGAGCCTAAAATAGGTACAGTACAAGATGGAAATGGAAGTTTAACTTTAGATAGTATAGGAACAAGGTGTTGGGAGAAAACATCAGGGGTATGTGAACCTTGGGATAGCAAGTAACCCAAAATTGTAGCCAAACAATTTTTGATCTTTCATTCAGGGCAAACTTCGCGTAAAATATTGCCCTCTATGAAAGGGGTTTGAAGTGTTCCGGTGGTCGGTACATGGATAATCCGTAAAAACTATAAGGTTCTATCATGGTTGTTATTCGTCTTGCACGCGGTGGTGCTAAAAAACGTCCGTTCTATCAAATCATTGTGACTGATAGCCGTAATGCACGTGACGGTCGTTTCATCGAACGTATCGGTTTCTTCAACCCTACAGCTCAAGGTAAAGCAGAAAAACTACGTTTAGACGCTGACCGTTTTGCTCACTGGGTATCTCAAGGCGCGCAGCCTTCTGATCGTGTTGCTTCTTTAGCTGCTCAAGCTAAGAAAGCTGCAGCTGCTGTTTAATACGGTAGTAGCTAGCCCATGACACCAACACAGAATGTTCCCGAAGATCGTATTCAGATTGGACAGCTACGTTCAGCATATGGATTGAATGGGTGGCTCTGGGTCTATTCCAATACAGAACCTATGAGCAACATATTTGACTACCTGCCTTGGTACATTGAGACCAAAGCAGGTTGGCAAGTAGCAGATGTAAAACGTTGGAAACCACATGGCAAAGGCTTGGTTGTTTCGCTGAAAGGTGTGGTTGACCGCACTGGGGCGGACGAACTGGTTGGCGCAAATGTCTGGATTTCAAAATCGCAACTGCCTCAACCAGGCGTGGACGAGTATTACTGGTCAGATTTGAAAGGCTTAATCGTATTAGGTTTGGATGATGATGAACAGGAAGTCAATCTCGGTCAAATCCACGAAATGTTTGAAACAGGTGCCAACGACGTGATGGTAGTTCGCGCTACTGCTGATAGCGTTGATGGCGAAGAGCGAATGATTCCATGGCATAAAGATGTGGTACAACGCGTTGATCTCGAAGCGGGTCGTATCTATGTCAATTGGGGCGTAGACTACTAACATTTTTGGAAACACGGGAGTCTGCGATGTTTTTTGCAGTCATTACGCTTTTTCCTGAAATGTTTGAAGCGATTACACGTTTCGGTATTAGCGGGCGCGCAGCACAACGTGATTTGATGCAAATTCATTGCATCAATCCACGCGAATTTGCTGAAGGGAATTACAAACGGGTGGATGAACGTCCATTTGGTGGTGGTCCCGGTATGGTGATGATGGCTGAGCCATTAGCGAAAGCAATTCATCGTGCCAAAGAGCTTGCAGCGCAAGCGGGTGCAGTTCATGTTCCTGTGGTGTATATGTCACCACAAGGGAAAACCTTAAATGAACCTGCGGTACAGGACTTCGTTAAATATGACGGACTGATCGTATTGTGCGGACGTTATGAAGGTGTCGATGAGCGTTTGATCCAGAAATATGTTGATCAGGAATGGTCGATTGGTGATTACGTGTTGTCGGGTGGTGAACTGCCTGCGATGGTTTTATTAGACAGTATTATTCGGAGACTTCCGGGTGCCATGTCTGATGAACAATCCCATGTGCAAGACTCATTTGTGGATGGTCTTCTAGATTGCCCACAATATACCAAGCCAGACCATTTTGAAGGTATGGATGTGCCAGACATTTTAAAATCGGGACATCATGCCAATATTGAAAAATGGCGTTTTTTGCAGCGTTATCAGCGTACGCTTGAACGTCGACCTGAATTGGTCGAACAAGTCGAACTGACAAAGCAACAAAAAAAATGGCTAAAAGATTTGCAAGGAAATAGATCTTAATTTATTCTCCGAGCGCAAAAGGCAAGAAGCTTCGCTTTTTTGCCACACTTAAATAGACTCTTTATGCATTGAAGCGGTCAAGCATAAAGGGAAAGTCAATCGGGTCTATGCGCTTTAGCCTCTAGCCCCAGTGGATCTCAGACCTCTTCTGACCCACAATATTGGAGATACCCCATGAGCGGTAAGCATCCTTTAGTTCAAGCTGTTGAAAATGCTCAGCTTAAACAAGACATCCCAGCTTTTGCACCAGGTGACACAGTAGTTGTCCAAGTAAAAGTAAAAGAAGGCGACCGTGAACGTCTACAGGCGTTTGAAGGCGTTGTAATCGCTAAGAAAAACCGTGGTCTGAACTCTGCGTTCACAGTACGTAAAATTTCTAGCGGTGTTGGCGTTGAGCGTGTATTCCAAACTCACTCTCCAATCGTTGCTAAGATTGAAGTGAAACGTCGTGGTGATGTTCGTCGTGCTAAACTTTACTACCTACGTGAACTTTCTGGTAAAGCTGCACGTATTCGTGAAAAGTTGCCAGCTCGTAAACAAGGTTAATTTTAGCCTTGCTTCCAAGCAAAAAAATGCGCCTTTTGGCGCATTTTTTATGTCTGAATTTTAGGTTTATAAACCTTGCAGTTTTAAACAGTTGGCATGTTGGCGGTAGACATTGATACGATCCGGTGCAAAAGTCCCTTTGATGCCAAACATCAGGTTAATTTCATCTAAATGATTCCATGGATAATCATCACAGATAGTTTTACCAAACTTTGCCCTACACATCGATACGATGCCATCATTGGCACCTTCTTTATAGACAGATAATCTATTTAAGGCTTTAATGACCACATCACTTATATCTAAAGCATTGGTTGCAGGTTGATTACCGGTGATTGAATATAGTGCTCTTGATATTTTCCTTCACCACATTTCTTTAAGAATAGTCCCGTATTAAAACGCTGGTTAAATTCAGCCGTTCCTTCCATAGAAGTGCTATGACCGGCTGCCAATGCGCTGTATGGGAACGTTTGTCCATCTAGCCCTTGTGCCCACAGCAGTACATTTCCGAAGGTATTAATTAGTACATTTAGTAGTTCAGCAGTGCCTGTGCTATTCGCTATTTTCATCACATCAGATGCAAAACCGTACCTTGATTGGCACCGCCTACCGTTAGTACAGAGACAGTTCGCTTAGGCATCACACCCGCAGCATAACGTAATGCATGTGCACCATGGCTATGCCCAATTAAATTGAGTTTTTTCGCACCTGTAATGGCTAGGACTTTCTGAAGTTGAGCGACATATTGCTCGCCACGTAACTCGCTTGAGTTAAATGGGGACATACGTGTTGCAAAAGCTGTGGAGCCATTTCGTGCCAAATCAGGAAGGATTTGATACCAATAATCCATTGCTAAATTTTCTGTTGCTAAGCGATTAAAGCCGAGGAGTGCATGTGCAAAGACAATCGGATATTGGGTTTTTGCATAGCTTGATATGATAAATTTTGTTTCTGCTTGTTGGAGATGAGAGATATTGGCTTGAACATTCAAGGTTGATGTCATGGCTAATAGCATCAATGCAATATTAAGTTTCATAAAGTTCCATTTTAAGAAGATATGAAAAAGCCCTACTCATGTTGACTAGGGCTGATCATACAAATTGCTTTATAAGCCTTGTAGTTTTAACCGGTTGGCATGTTGACGGTAAACATCCACCGGATCTGGAGCAAACAGGTTTTTCAAGCCAAGCACCATATTCACTTCATCCAGATGGTTCCAGTTGTAATTATCACGAATGGTTTTACCGAACTTGGCGCTACAGCGTGATACCAGCCCATCATTTTCTTTACCGCCATCAATGAGCAGGGCAGTGACTTTAAGTGCTGAATCAGGATCAAGCAGGTTCGTGACTTGGCCAACACCTGTGAAGGAATAGTTGTAAATGCCTTTCTGTTGATAGGCACCTTCACCGCAAGCTGTAGTTGGCATACCAATTGGATATTTCTGATTAAATTTCGCAGATCCTGCCAAGGTTAGACTGCTACCACCCGCCAGAGAGTCATGTGGGAAACTGTTTGGATCCAGACCTTGTGCCCAAGTAATGGCTTTAGATACCAGATTGATACCTCCCACTAAAGGACCTTGTACAGTTGTTCCTTCTGCTTGCAGGATCAGGTCTGCAACAGGGGAACCTTTATGTGGTGCGCCGACTGAAGTCAGAGAAGCAACCAGAGCTGGTGCTACACCTGCGACATAGCGAATGGTTGGACCGCCGTGAGAATGACCAATCAAGTTGACTTTTTCTGCACCGGTAATCGCCAGAATTTCTTCAACTTGATGTTGAAGTTGTTCACCGCGGATTTCGGAGGAATTGAATGGTGAAACACGGGTTGCCCAGACATTGGCACCGTTACGCGCCAGATCTGGCAGAATCTGGTACCAGTAATCTAAGCCAAACTGATCGGTACCGATCCGAATAAAGCCCGCCATGCCATGTGCAAAAACAATTGGATATTTGGTTTTCGCATAGCTGGAACTGGCTTTTGCAGTGACCTGGCTGGCTTGGGTGGATGCCTGAGCGCTGAGGCATGTACCCACCAGCAGTAGACCAGTGATTAACACTCCACATTTCATTATATTTTCCTCACTTTGTTGTTTTAACCGGATGATCCTCATCCTGTTGTGCAAAGTTCCCTTATCGCAGGAACTCAGTTTTCTATGCTGTTACGGTTATAAAGGTGGTGCTTGATTAAAAAATAAGGGTCAGCCAATCGGGAAACCCACAGCAAAAACTTAAGTGATCTATTATTTTTCCATTACAGCTTTCAGATCACGGATAAGCCAAATAAAAAAGAATCAGAAAAAAAGCCTATATTTCACTGGAAATATAGGCACTCGCGTTATAAGCCCTGTAATTTGAGCCGGTTGGCGTGCTGGCGATAGAGAGCAACCGGATCTGGTGCAAACATCCCTTTTAGACCAAACATCATATTGGCCAAGTCCGTATGATTGAGTTTGTACTGGTCATTAATGACCTTGCCCATAAATGCACTACAGCGTGACACCATGCCATCATTGTCTTTATTGCCATATGATAAAGGACCTAACTGCATCAGGATCGTATCAATATCCAGAGCATTGGTGGCTTGAGCTACGCCTGTCCAGGAATAGTAATGAATACCTTTGCTGTCTTTCTGTTTTAAATTTTTATTACAGTTTTCGTTCGAAGCCAGTACACCATCTTTCACCATTTGCTGTGCCACGGTGGCATTAAAGGTATTCGAACCGGTCTGGGTCAGAGATTTCATGGAGGCATCAAAATCAATTTCCAGTTCCGGCTTCAACTGACCGAGTGCAATCAAAGGTCCAACAATATAATCACCTAGAATGTTGAAGGCAGTACGGCTCAGGCTATTGTTCTGGATATCATCTGCGACTTTGGAACCGTGGTAGGTGCCTGCCACGCCGGTAATCGAAGCGATATACTGCGGTTGGGTCGCTGCAACATAGAGTACCGTCGGCCCACCATGGGAATGACCAATCAAGTTCAGTTTTTTCTTGCCGGTAATAGCCAGAACATCTTCAACCTGATGAATCAGTTGTTCACCGCGGTGCATCGTGGTATTTGCCGGAGACAATTGTGCAGCAAATATGGTCGAGCCATTACGAGCCATATCCGGCAGAATCTGATACCAGTAATCCAGTCCGATACTATCGGTACCAATGCGTGACCAGCCTAGCCAGCCATGTACCATCAAGATCGGATATTTGGTTTTGGCATAATCGGACTTGGTCTTTTCGATGACTTGTGTGGCACTTGCCGCTGCCTGGGTTTGTGCAGCAAAGCTTAAGCCCAAAGCCGCTGCTAAAGTCACAGTCAGTAACTGTGCTGTCTTGTTGAAAGTACGCATAACCGTCCCTTTTTAATTTTATCGTTATTCAAGCAATCATTGCTTTTCTAGAGTGATGTAGCCCACACCATCAGACCTTTTAAAATAAAATACAGTCTTAGCCTTGAGTGGCTGAGCCATTTTTCTTTGTAAGTAGCGGTATTTTTTCATTTTAGCTGTCTAAAACCATGTCATTTGGGGACATGTTTGACGGAAGGAAGTTTAATTTTAAGTGTATGTTTTATATACACATGTATTTAAATAAAAAGTCTTTGAAATATTTATAATTTGCTTAAGTAAATTTATGTAAAAGAAAATATTTTGAAACAATCATAGAAGTAGCTCCTTGAAGTTCAAGTACAAAATTGTCCAAATGGCAGTGATAAAAAAGCCATCAACAGGTGATGGCTTTCAGGCTTAATCTGCAAAGGGTAGCTTACCTCCCTGATCATGTACCTGTTCAAAAGTTTCTACACGTAGACGTTCTTCCGGTTTTTTGAAATGCTGCGCACGTAGCTCTTGAACTGCTTTTTGCTTGGCACTGTCATTCAGGCCGCTTTGCATGATGCTATCACGCTCATTTAAATAACTGGTCACACTGGACTTCCAGCTCGTGCGTTTACTATCCAGATTTTCCAGACGTTGTGTGGCTTCAGGGCCCACCAGATTTAAACGCATCTGGCGGATTTCTGCAGACGAGCCACCACGCGCTTTAATATCTGCGGTCAGTTTGCGTAGATCTTCCAGCTTATTGAGCTGCTCCAGATTTTCCTGCCAATCTTCTGGAAGCTGCTGAAATAGTTCTTTCAGTTTCTGTGCTTTTTCAGCTTCACTTAAGTTCTTATCTGCCAGAACTGCCATACGGTCCAGTGTATATTCATGATAAGTATCTTCAGTGCCAAACAGCCCTTCAACTTCATAATTAGAGAAAAATCGTTTACGCAGATTCTGGGTGCTGGTATAGATACTGCGGTAATAGGCAGGATCTTCCTGATTCAGACCGGCAGGTGGGGTTATTTCACCAAGACTCTGACGATACTGCATATAGCGATCCCACAGATCCAGAATCTGGGACAGGGCGGGTTCTTTGTGGTTCTGAGAAATATAGGTCTTAAAGTCCTGCTGAATCTGTTCAATAGTTTTTTCACCGTACTGGGTAATGAAATATTCAAAACAGTTGCGGGTCTGTTCATTCACGATCAGGCGATTACTGTTATCCAGCTGCATCTGACAGTTGATTTCGGTATCCTGCTGGCTGGCGCTGGCAAAAAAAGTATTGTTCTGGGCACTGACATTCAGGGCGTTTGCTTCCGTATTTAGTATGGCTGGCTGAGCGCTACCTGGTTCATTCGAAGTCTGCTTTTCATCCTGAGGGGAAAGCCACAGTAACAGCGTGACCAGACACAGGATCACTAAAGCAATAATGATCCATATTTTATATTTCTGCATGTCCTATGCACCTTTATCTTGTTTTTCTTCAATTATTGTCAAGAAATGAATCGGCTCAATATGCCATAAATACAGATTGAATAGCATAGAAAAGTTGTAAAACATTGACCAGGGTTTTACCATTGCGCCAACTTAAAAATTGTCTGATTTTTTGCCATGAAATCTTCATCTCCTAAAATTCAGCGTCGTCATATCAGCGGTGTGTTCCTGTTAAATAAGCCTCTAGGCATCAGCTCAAATGCTGCACTGCAAAAAGTACGCTGGCTATATCGTGCGCAAAAAGCCGGACACACAGGTGCGCTGGATCCACTGGCATCTGGTTTACTGCCAGTCTGTCTGGGAGAGGCGACCAAGTTTTCGCATTATCTGCTGGATTCAACCAAGCGTTATCAAACGACTATTTTTCTAGGTCATAGCACGACTACCGGTGATGTCGAAGGGGAAATCCTGCTTGAACAAGCTGTTCCTGAACTGAATGAACAGCTAATCAAGGATACGATTGCCCAATTTGTTGGTGAAATCCAGCAAGTACCACCGATGTATTCAGCACTGAAAAAAGAAGGTCGTCCACTGTATGAGCTGGCGCGTAAAGGTATTGAAATTGAGCGTGAAGCGCGTCCAATTACCATTTATGCCATCGAACTTTTATCTTTTACTGAAAATAGCATCACGCTGGACGTGACCTGTTCTAAAGGCACATATATCCGTGTACTGGGTGAAGATATTGCCAAGGCATTGGGTACTTATGGTCATCTGACTTATTTGCATCGTACGCAAACGGGTCATTTTGACATCATTCCAAGTTATACCATTGAATATCTGGAAAGCCTGAGCGAAGAAGAGCGTGAAGCTTTATTGCTACCGGCTTATGCGCCCGTGCAGCATTTTCCGCAGGTTCAAGCGCCAGAAGGCCGTGCTGAATATTTTAGCCGTGGTATGGAAAGTAATATTGACCATCCGGCAGAGCCACAAGTGCTGGTATTTGAGGGTGAGAAATGTCTGGGCCTGGCAGAAATTACTGATCGTAAGCGTCTGGTGCCGAAGCGTGTGTTAAATCTCTAGTAAATATTAAGAGAAAGTTGATATGGACATCGAGATCATCATCAGTCTGATTGGCTTTGCCTTTATGGCAGGGGCAATTGATGCCGCCGTCGGTGGTGGTGGTCTAATCCAGATTCCAGCGATTATGAGCAGCCTACCGTATCTGCAGCCAGCGACCGTGTTCGGTACCAATAAGCTGGCTTCCATTTTCGGCACAGCCTCCGCGGCACTTTCCTATTTGCGACAGGTGAAATTGCCGTGGGCTTTGCTCGGCGTGGTTGCCTTGTGTAGCTATATCAGTTCTTTTGCTGGCGCGGCCAGCGTCACGCTAATTCCGGTCGATATTCTCAAGCCTTTTGTGCTGGTCATGCTGATCGTGATCGCGGTCTATACTTTCATGAAAAAACAGTTCGGCCGGGTACATGTCGAGCAAAAATTGACACGGAAAATGCTGATGTTCGCTGCCATTGGTAGCTTGATGATCGGGTTTTATGACGGAATTTTTGGTCCGGGCACGGGCAGTTTCTTTATATTTTTCTTTATCCGTTATCTGAGCGTGGATTTTTTACATGCGTCAGCACTTTCGAAAATTGCCAATTTCACTACGAATCTGGCTGCACTGAGTTTCTTTATTCCAACAGGTCATGTGCTGTTTATGGTCGGTGCCATGATGGCGGTGGCGAATATTGCAGGCTCGATTGTTGGGGTGAAACTGGCCTTTAAATATGGCAGTGGTTTTATCCGGATTCTGTTTCTCATATTGGTCAGTTTGCTGATCTGCCGGATGGCTTATCAGATGTTTTTGATTTAAAAATAGATGTAAACCATTCTCGATATTAAAGTTTTTTATACAATTTCTACTTATAAAACCTCCTGAACCCTTGCCATTTCCTCTTTATGATGCAAAAAGGCATGACAAAAACAGGAGAAAAATTACATGACCACCATTTTTGAAGCACTCAGGGAAAGTCATGAAATTCAGCGTGATCTCGCTGAAAAACTATTACAAACTTCCGGGGATACGGCAGAACGCCGTGAGTTGTTCAAGCAGCTTAAAAACGAACTCTTTGCCCATGAAACTGCAGAAGACCGCTATTTCTATATTCCATTGATGATGACTGATTCGGGATTGAATATTACCCGTCATGCCTTAGCAGAACATCATGAAATGGATGAGATGATTGAAGAGCTGACTGCAACCGAATTTAGTAATCCGGGCTGGATTGCGATTGCCAAAAGACTTTCAGAAAAGGTTCATCATCACTTAAAAGAAGAAGAACATGGCTTCTTTCAGCAGGCAGGTAAAATTCTTGGAGAAGAGCAAAAGACCGCTTTAGCTGTGCAGTACAAGAATGAATATCAGCGTTATAAAGACATGAAAAAAGACATGCTGGTACAAAGTTAAGTTTTAAATTCAAAAACTGTATTGCAAAAAAAGATGGCTGTTCAGCCATCTTTTTTAAGAGATATTTAAGCTGTTTTTGCCTTTCTGGCCTGAAGTGCAGCACGCAATGTGACCCCGACGGAAGCCAGCATAATACAGGCCAAAGCAATCCATTGTAATACGCCGATACGTTCACCAAGCAGGATAAAACCGGTTAAGGCTGCCAGCGCAGGAGAAAGGCTGGACAGGGTGCCATAGCTCATCTTGTTCAGCTGTTTAAGTGCTTTCAGATCCAGTGCATAGGGAATTGCTGTTGCCAGAATTGCAATGGTAATGGCTTTGCCCCAATGCTGGGTATCGAGGACTGCTGCAGCATTGTGATATAGTCCGAATGGAAGTAAACATAGCGCAGAAATACTGATGGCAATGGTCAGGGCATGCATACCCATATTCTGCTGTACCACACGCTGACCAAAGAAAATATAGAAGGCCCAGCATAGACCAGCACCTAATGCACAGGCAGCACCCAGCAGGTCAAACTGATGATTGGCAGCTTGTCCCCATGGCACCATCAATGCGATTCCTAAAATTGCCAGAATTACCCAGATATAATCACTGCGATTTTTAATCGATAACAGTGCCAGCCCTAGCGGTCCTACAAATTCCAGGCCGACTGCAATCCCTTGAGGCAGTCTGCCCAGTGACATATAAAACAGGATATTCATCAGGCCCAGTGCTGCACTGTAGCAGAGTAAATCTTTCCATTTGAGACAGGGGAGTCGCGAGATAATTTTCCAGGAACGGAACATCACACAGACAATAATGGCGGCAAAACATAGACGCAAAATGGTTACTGTCAGCGGGTCCAGTACAGTAAATAATTGCTTCGCGAAGGATGCACTGATCTGGTATGAAGTCATGGATAAAACCATGTACAACACAGCAAGGAGTTGGGCGTTTGGCATGGGAGTTTGATATGCCAGGCAGGCACAGGATTCAGGTCAGGGAGAAAGGCAGATTATAGCAAACTGGTTAATTTTTGATGAGTAGGCGGAAAGAATATTTTGTGAACCGTTGCCTTAAATTTAAAGCAAATGAATTTAAATTTTTAAGCTCCATAAATGACCAGAAAATTTTAAATTCAAAGTATAAAAATCACTGCGCAAAACTTTGAATTTAAAAATTCCTACAGTAGAAAATGATCAATGATTTAAATATTTTTATTTTTGCGCTTTTGCATGGTCACCGTACAGCCAATTGAAGCGCTAATGATAGTGCCTAGTGCCAGCCATTGGGTCCACAATAAAGTTTCACCTAAAAAGATAAAACCGGAAAATGCTGCAATTGCAGGTTCCAGACTCATCAAGGTTCCAAAACTCAAAGCGGTTAAATTTCTAAGTGCAATCATTTCCAGGGTAAAGGGCAGTGCACTGGCCAATATTGCCAGAGCTAAAAAGTACATCAGGCTGATTGGTTCAAAAGTATGAGCTGGCATTCCTGCAAAGAGTGCAATTGGCATCAGTACCAGCATACCG
This sequence comes from Acinetobacter sp. UBA3461, assembly GCF_002381195.1. Taxonomy (NCBI): domain Bacteria; kingdom Pseudomonadati; phylum Pseudomonadota; class Gammaproteobacteria; order Moraxellales; family Moraxellaceae; genus Acinetobacter; species Acinetobacter sp. UBA3461. The sequence continues at coordinate 24,286 of NZ_DFRO01000037.1, forward strand.
ACAAACATGCCTAAGCACACGGTATGGTTGCCGGAAACCCCGGAAGGCTTCTGTCCCGCGACGATATACAGTGCCCAGCAGGCACCTGCACTCAAGGCAAATAGAATACCAATCGGATCAAGTGGCTGTGCGGCCTGATCAAAGGGAAACAGCAGCACCAGTCCCAGAATTGCCAGCCCGACCCAGATAAAATCAAATTTCTGCCGGGCATGAAATAGCGCCACACTGAGTGGCCCAATAAATTCAAAAGAAACTGCAATACCGAGTGGCAGGCGATCAATCGCCAGATAGAACAGCATATTCATGCCAGCCAGAGCTAAGCCATAACTGATAATCGCTGACCATTTCACCTGACGGAAATTGATTTGCCAGATCTTAAAAATCAACGCCAACACGGCTGCACCTAAGAATAGGCGCATTGCGGAAACCGTCAGAATTGGAAACTGGCCAAACAGATATTTGGCAAAGGAGCCACTGCTTTGCATGCTGATCATGGCGATCAGCAAAATCAGTGGCGCTTGCACCATCGGTGCAATTTTAAAATCTGGCATGACTAAATTTGGCTTCGAAGTAATCGAATACTGCGCACAGGAGCGGACTGTACTCAGGGAAAATAAATCCCTAAAAAATAAAAAAACCGCAGACCGAAGCCTACGGTTTTTTCAGTAGTTGAATTAGAACAATACGCGTACGCGAATCGTGCCTTCAACTTCGTGTAGCGTATCAAGTGCTTCTTTAGATGCAGTCGCATCTACATCCATTACGAGGTAACCTACATCACCTTTGGTCATTAAAGACTGACCAGAGATGTTGATGCCGTGTTCAGCAAACAGATTGTTAATCTTAGACAGAACACCCGGGATGTTTTTGTGGATGTGAAGCAGACGGTGTTTGCCTTCAGTCAATGGAAGCGCAATTTCTGGGAAGTTCACCGCAGAAAGTGTCATACCTTTGTCAGAATAAGCCACGAATTTTTCGGCAACTTCCAGACCAATATTCGCCTGAGCTTCCATAGTAGAACCGCCCACGTGTGGAGTCAGAATCACGTTTGGAATGTTACGCAGTGGAGAAACGAATTCTTCACCGTTCGCTTTCGGCTCTTTCGGGAATACGTCAACCGCGGCACCTGCAAGGTGACCTGATTTCAGTGCATCCGCCAAGTCTTCGATCACAACACAGGTACCACGTGCCGCGTTAATGAAGATAGAACCTTCTTTCATTTGCGCGAACTGGTCTTTGGTCATGAAGTTACGTGTAGATGGAACATCTGGCACGTGTAGAGATACCACGTCAGCATTTGCCAAAAGTTCACCTAATGAACCGACCTGACGTGCATTACCTAAAGGCAATTTAGTCACTGTATCGAAGTAGATGACTTTCATACCCATGCTTTCAGCAAGCACAGAAAGTTGTGAGCCGATTGAACCGTAACCTACGATACCTAAAGTCTTACCACGTGTTTCGAATGAACCTACAGCAGATTTGTTCCAGCCGCCTGCATGTGTATCTGTAGATTTTTCAGGTACACGGCGAAGAAGAAGAATTGCTTCAGCAAGTACAAGTTCAGCAACCGAACGAGTATTTGAATATGGTGCGTTGAATACCGGAATACCACGACGCATTGCTGCATCCAGATTTACCTGGTTGGTACCGATACAGAAACATCCTACCGCGATCAGTTTGTTCGCAGCTTCAAACACTTCTTCAGTGAGCTGAGTACGGGAACGGATACCAATGAAGTGCGCATCTTTGATCGCTTCTTTCAGTGCTTCACCCTCAAGCGCCGTTTTGCGATAGTCGATGTTGGTATATCCAGCTGCATTCAATGTGTCGATTGCGTTCTGGTGAACGCCTTCTAGCAATAGAAAACGGATTTTATCTTTAGGTAGAGATAGATGTTGGCTCATTACGGCTCCGCTACAAAGGCCAAATTTAGTCGCGGTATAATAGCATAGGAAAGTACCTGATTTACATTTCCTTCGTGACGTGAATATCAGGTATTTTTGCAAGTGATATTGGTGAAAATGATGATTCTGGTTGAATTAAACTATCATTTTCAAAGGTATATTAGCTAAATTGTCATTTTTTCAGGGAATCGCCTAAAAATAGCTTATAATATTGCGCCATGCTTTTAAAGCAGCCCGTTTTGATGCTTTAATGGTCATGTATCGTCTGAATTTCATACAGGCCTTGATGCCTGAAAAATATGCAAATGAACAGACGACCTCTCTCTTGTTTACTTCATGCTAGGTCTGCAAACGATGAATGCTCCAGTCGCTTTAACCCCTGAGTTATTGACCCAATTGACTGCAATTGTGGGTGAAAACCGTATTAAAACCGATACGGACAGCCTCCAGAATTGGGGTCGCGATCATACTAAGCACTTTGATCCAAACCCGTCAGTCATCGTTTTCCCATCAACCACTGAGCAGGTTCAAGACATCGTAAAATTGGCGAACCAATTTAATGTTGCAGTGACACCATCAGGTGGTCGTACTGGTCTTTCTGCAGGTGCAGTGGCTGCCAATGACGAGATCGTAGTCAGCATGGACAAGATGAACCAGATTCTGGAATTCTTCCCGGCAGACCGTATGGTACGCGTGCAGGCAGGTGTCGTGACTGAACAGTTGCAAAACTATGCTGAAGAACAGGGGATGTACTACCCGGTAGATTTTGCGTCTGCGGGTTCATCGCAAATTGGCGGTAACATCGGGACCAATGCTGGCGGCATTAAAGTGATCAAATATGGCATGACCCGTAACTGGGTACTTGGCCTGACTGTCGTGACAGGTAAAGGGGATATCCTGCGCTTGAACAAAGGCATGATCAAGAACGCGACCGGTTATGCGCTACAACACTTATTCATCGGTGGTGAAGGTACGCTGGGTCTAGTGACTGAAGCAGAAATTAAATTAGAACGTCAACCACAAGACCTGCAAGTGATGGTACTGGGCGTGCCTGACTTTGATGCAATCATGCCGTTATTGCATGCCTTCCAGGCGAAAATTGATTTAACAGCGTTCGAGTTCTTTGGTGAACTGGCAATGCAAAAAGTCCTAGCCAATGGACATGTACAGCGTCCATTTGAAACTGAATGCCCATTCTATGTATTGCTTGAGTTTGAAGCGCCATTTGAGCCAATTATGGACAAGGCGATGGAAATCTTTGAACACTGTATGGAACAGGGTTGGGTGCTGGACGGTGTGATGAGCCAGAGCCTAGATCAGGTGGAAAGCTTGTGGCGTTTACGTGAAGACATCTCTGAGTCAATCGCGCCGTTTATTCCATACAAAAATGACATTTCAGTTCTGATCACGCACGTTCCTGCATTTATTAAAGAAATTGATGCGATTGTTTCTGAGAACTATCCTGACTTTGAGATCTGCTGGTTTGGTCATATCGGTGACGGTAACTTACACCTAAACATCTTAAAACCTGCTGATTTGTCTAAAGATGAATTCTTTGCCAAATGTCAGGTCGTAAACAAGTACGTATTTGATACCGTGAAAAAATATGACGGTTCAATTTCTGCGGAACATGGTGTAGGTATGACCAAAAAGCCATATCTTGAATATTCACGTTCAGCTGAAGAAATCGAATATATGAAAGCCCTGAAAAAAGTATTCGATCCGAAAGGTATCATGAACCCGGGTAAATTATTCGATCTTTAATCTGGTCAAATTTACAAAAGCGCATCGAAAGGTGCGCTTTTTTTATTGTTGTGTAATCGCACTTACATTGTCTCAATAGTCGGCAAAAAGAAAGCCCGGCATCATAGTTTTTGATAATAAAGACAACAATGGAAACAAGACCATGCTACGAATAATTTTATTGGCAACTTTGACTTTGGGTGTGGCTGTAACAGGTGGTTGTGCAACGACGCAGGATACAATTTTTAAATTACAGTCACCAGATACCCCACTAGAGCAGGTTTTAAAATTGCGCCCTGAACTGCGTGAGAACATTGCAACAGTGGAACTACGTCAATTCTTTAATAATGTAGAGTCACCTACTGCAGGTCAGGTGAAAGTGACAGAAACCGGGCTGAAAGATGATTCGGTAAAAGCCATTCAAACCATTTATCACTTTAAGCTGGATGGTCGTCAGTGGGAGCTGGTCAATACCCAGAAAGCTTATCAATGCTTGCGGGGAAGTGATAAGAAAAAATTCCAGCAAGAGCCGTGTCCATAATATTATTTGCTCTTTAAACAGGTTTTAGTTAAAAGCGTATTTTAAGGATGCGCTTTTTTTCTTTTTTTAAAGAATGGCTTAATTTATTTTAAATTTATAAATACGCAACTTATAGAAGTTATTAAATAGTTATATTTAGATAGACTTAACCCAAAAAGCTTTAAACAATAAACTCTGATACACTTCGCTAAATTTTTCCAAATTCAGCTCTTTTAAAATTCTAAAAAGAGTAAATGAGCCTCAACTCTTCCATGCAAAATATTCAAACGACAAAACTCACCCGTGCCACTATCATGTTCCCATTGGCGCTGGTACTGTTTGAGTTCTCTGTCTATATCGGCAATGACCTGGTACAGCCAGCTATGCTCGCCATTACCAAAGAATTTGGTGTGAGTAGTACCTGGGCGCCGTCGTCCATGTCTTTTTATTTATTGGGTGGGGCATTTATTGCGGCTGTGCTTGGGCCCTTATCAGATCGACTCGGTCGTAAAACCGTATTACTCGGTGGTGTCGCTTTCTTTATTCTGACTTGTCTGGCAATTCTGTTTGCTCCAAATATTGAAAGCTTTATTGCACTGCGCTTTTTACAAGGCTTCGGCCTGTCCGTGATTGGTGCAGTAGGCTATGCCGCAATTCAGGAAACCTTTGAAGAACGTGATGCCATTAAAGTCATGGCACTCATGGCAAATGTGTCTTTGCTCGCACCATTGTTGGGGCCTGTGCTCGGTGCCTTTATGATTGAGCATGTATCCTGGCATTGGGGCTTTATCGGCATAGCCTTCTTGGCTTTTTTGAGCTGGTTTGGTCTTAAAGCGAAAATGCCTGACCCTCAAATCAGTCGGGCTAAACAGCCGCTGAGTTATATCTGGGATGACTTCAAAGAAGTACTGAAGAATAAGCGCTTTGTGACATTAGCCATGTCATTGCCTACCATTTGCATGCCGTTAATGCTGTGGATTGCATTATCCCCAGTCATGCTGGTCGAGCATTTGGGCCTGACCAGTATGCAGTATGGTTTGGCCCAGATTCCAGTTTTGGGCGGCCTGATTGCAGGTAATCTGGTCTTGCTGAAAATCATCGACAAAATGCCATTAGGTCATACCGTCATGCGTGCCGTCCCGCTGATGTTTATTGGGACATTGGTCATCGTCATGGGGCTGTTTATTCCAGACTATTTTGTACACTGCTTGATTCTTGGCATGACTCTAATCAGTTTCGGTGAAGGCTTGAGTTTTTCGGTTATTTACCGTTTTGCTTTGATGTCTTCTGAAGTGTCTAAGGGCACCGTAGCGGCTGCATTATCTGTACTGATGATGCTGAGCTTCTTCGTTGTGATTGAGCTGGTTCGGGTGATTTATGAAGCCTATGCTATTTGGGGTTATAGTATTTCTTGTGCTGTGCTGATTACACTGTGGTTTGGCATTCCAAGAGCATGTTTAAAAACACTGATGGCAGAAAGAAAGGAAAGAGGGGAGTTTTAAGCTCCTCCTTTTTAAATTTTCATATAAATGAAGGTATTTACTTTATATCCCTTTGATAAAATGTATTGAATGTTCTCTCTCCCTCTGCGAGAGAGTTAGAGAGAGGGTAATATTAATAAAATAACCTCACCCTTGCGCTGCAGTGCTGCTCATCTCCTAAAAGGAGTGGGAATGTCCATTACCATTTGATAATGATTGCAATCCCAAAATTAAGCTTTAGCTGGCTGTTCTAGCTTCTTCAATTTCATATCAAAGATAAATGGCCCAAATGGCAGAATTGAAGCGATCAGGCCCATAATAAACATACTGAGTGACCATTTCTGTTTTTCACATACCGCAAACAGTACTACCAGAAAAAGAATAAATAACACGCCATGCCCCATGCCGATATATTTCACCAAAACAGGATTGTCCATCATGTACTTCACTGGCATAGCAATAAATAACAACAGCAGGAAAGAAATACCTTCAATCAGACCAACAAGGCGTAGGGTTTTGATGTTCATAAGCAAGTCAGAATATTTGGAAACTCTACGAGTGTAGTCGATATAAAGAGCAGAATAAATAGGCTTTATAATTATAAGTAATTGTATTTAAAATAAATAATTCAGAGTTGTATAGTTGGTTTTAGCTATATTTTTATATTGGTAAAATGATCTGTATGATTTATAAGATATAAAAAAGCACCTCCGGGAAGGTGCTTTGCTGTAGTCAATGAATTAGATCACGCCACAGGCAATACGGTCACCGCCACCGCCAAGTGGTTTAGGTGAATCAGAGTAGTTATCACCACCGGCATGAACCATGATGGCACGGCCTTGAACATCAGCCAGCTTTAAGCGTGGTGCAACCACAGTCACTTTCGCAGTACCATCAGCAGCTACTTTCAGCGCTGGCAAGTCACCGAGGTGACCACTCATTGGCGTACCGTGATTCGGTGCCTGATTGGTATTCAGGTGACCGCCCGCAGCAATTGCAGCGCCGACTTTACCGTCTTTTTCAGCAGGAGCACATGAACCATTTTCATGGATATGGAAACCACGTTCACCCGCAGGTAAGTTGCTTAAATTGGTACGAATCACCAGACCCGCTGGACTATCAGCCAGGTAAACCATACCAATCGACTGACCCACACCTTGTGGAGATACAGCATTTACCGTAACCGCTTTCATATTGTCGATACTTGGTTGAGTCGAAGAGGTTGCACAACCAGTGAACAGGGCCGCACTGATGATACCCAGCGCAGATAACTTGAACATTGATGACTTAAACAATGCAGACATGATATGGCATCCCATACTTATTTTGATTTTGTGTCCTCATTGAAACAGAGAATTTATGACAATTCTATATGGATTAAGCACTTAAATGTTTTAGCTTTGTAATGCGATATAAGCGCTGCCAACACCACTTAAAGTGACGATGTTGGTGGATCTTTCTTTTCTTCTTCCAGATCATAGGCCAGCGTGGCTTTCGGCATCATCAGCGGTTCATTCTGGCCATTTTCATGCAGCCATTCACGCCAGATCGCCAGTAATACAGCTAGAATCACTGGACCGATAAATACCCCAATCAGACCGAAGCTGGCAATACCACCAAGTACACCAAACATGATCAGCAGGAATGGAATCTGGGTTGCGCCGGAAATGACCAATGGACGAATCACGTTATCGGCCGTGCTGACGATACAGACGCCCCATGCCATCACGCCAATCGCTTCGATGGTTTGACCTTGTGAAAATAGCCAGAGGGATACTGCACCATATGCCATAGGTGGGCCAAATGGAATCAGGGCAAAAATAAAGGTAATAATGGTCAGAACCATCGGGTTTGGCACACCTGCGACAAAGTAACTCACACCCGCAAGGAGGGCCTGTGCAATTGCAGTCAGTCCGACACCATAGACCACGGCACGCGTGGTATCAGAAATGGTATCCAGATAATGATGCACACGTGGGCCAATCACTTTTTCTAAGGCTTTGCTGACCTGTTTCAGAATGATTTCGCCATCACGGTAGAAAAAGAACAAAGACAGCATCGCAAAACCTAACTTAATCAGGTTTTTGCTGATTTCATTAAATACCACTTTACCGTAGTTCAGGTGCCCCTGAATCCAGATGGAAATATTCTGAACAATGCTGTTCGGGTCGTTATTGATATCACGTAAGGTACGGGAAATTTCCTTACCTACGAGGGGCAGATTACGAATAAAGTCTGGAACATTGAGATGACCAGAAAAGACCTGTTTCTGTAATTCGTAATACAGGCTACGACCTTCATGTTGCAGCAGGAAGATGGCAAATGTCAGTGGAATACCGACCACCAGCGTCACCATAATCATCATGATAATCGCACTCAGGTTCGGTCTTGAACCGACAGAGCGTTTGATAGATTGATACAGAGGCCAAGTCATATAGGCAATAATGGCTGCCCAAACTACAGGTACAATAAAGTATTTGAGTACATTAAAACTCAAATAAAGCAGGATAAAAAATAATCCAAACAATAAAACTTTTTGTAATGTAGGCGCGTATTGTTGCACTGAATTCAATGACTCATTCCTTAGGTCTGTCAGGCATATTAACTGAAAAAAAGCCGGGCGCAAATGTACACTGACAAAGTTATACGGATTCTTTTATCAAAAAAAAGATATCGTACGCTGCGAGTTTAGAACCATTGGGCTGGATCATCGATAATGGCATTTAATACAGGTTGCCATTGTGCCTGCATTTCCCGGTACATTTTTTGTGGTTTATCGAAAATCGACAGACCTTCCATTGCCAGACGTCCATACGGTGCACGTTCAGAAATCCATGCCACTGGCTGCTGTTCAATCCGGTCAAAGAACTGCTGAATTTCCTGATTCGATGCTGCATTCGGCCTGTTACGATTTGCCAGAAGCAGGATCTGCACTTTACCTTTACGAATCCGCTTGATCTCCTGAAGATGTTTCAGAAAACGACGAGTCGAATCGATATCAAAAAATGAAGGCTGTAAGGGAATAATAATGGCATGTGCTTCACTGACCAGTTGTTCCGCATGCTCACCATTTAAAGCGCCTGGCGCATCAATGATCAGGTATTCGATTTTCTTGGGCGCATCACCAATAGATTTGGTACTACGCCAGTCCAGACTCTGAATCGGTGCAGCATTTTCAGGGCGATGTTTTAGCCATTGCAGTGCAGATTTCTGATTATCGGCATCAGCCAGCGCAACCTTGTAACCTTTTTGGGCCAGTGCTGATGCTAGGCTGATGGCAGTCATTGTCTTGCCACAACCACCTTTCTGATTTGCAACTAAAATTGTTTTCATGAGTCGGGGTGATTTATTTATGTACATTGCTAGCATATCATTCTTTTTTGATCGGCAGATGGCGGAAAACCTCGACTTCAGTCGAATCTAACCATAACTTAAGTGAAAATTAAGGAAGATTGAATGTCCATATGGATGGCAATGTTAATAGGAGCGTGTATCGGGATTGTGCTGACCACACTCATTCTGGGGCAAAGCCGTAATGGCCGCATCAAGGCAGAATATGAACACTACATTGCCGAGCTGGAACTAGAACATCAGCAGGCCCTGACCGCGGCCCAGAAGCGTAGTGTGAATACCAGCCGTGCTGTACTCAAGGGGAAAATGGCCGAACAGTTGGCACCGATTATGCCTGAATTTCAATACTTACCCAGTGATGCAAAGTTCTTGGGTGATCCCGTAGATTATGTGGTTTTCGATGGTTATACCGACTTCCGTGATGGTGATGGTCTGGCTGAAGATATTGAAGTGGTGCTGATCGATATCAAGAGTGGTGGCGCACGGCTGAGCAAAGGGCAACAGGCAATTGCCCGGGCAATTCAGGAAGGACGGGTACGCTTTGAAACCATCCGTATCGATTTTGAAGAATTCGAGGATTAGGAAAAGATCATATGGATAAATTACTGATCACCGCAGCACTATTCGCATTTGGGATCTGGGTCTGGTCAGAGTATTTTCGCGCCATCCCTCATCTGGAAGAAAGCGGCGTCCTTAAGAATTTTAAGGTAGAAGCGGTGCAGCCTGTTTCAGCAACGTATACAGTGCTGGATAAATCGTTCATCAAACCAAACCGTCGGGTTTTGCATCAGGCCAGTCCCTTTGTGGGCAGTTTTAATGATCTGGCCTATGTCAGCAATATTGATGTCTTGCTGGCGACTCAGCCTTTGCCCACTATGCAGGCCAGACTGCAGCTCGATCAGCCAAAACGCTGCTTCCAGATTGAAGGTGCGGTCACTACAGCGGAGCAAGAAGCCATTAAAACCCATGTACAGCATTTTAGCCTGATTGCCGCCAATGAAAATATTGCCAATCAGATTCGCCGTCTGAAATCAGGAGAGCAGGTTCATCTTCAGGGTGACATTGTCACTGTACAGTCGGGTACTACAGGTCAGGCTTTTCAGGCAGGGATCGGGTCGAAACATCGCGCCCAATGTCAGTTGCTTAAAGTGCATGCTATTCAGGTGAATTGATTTTATTTAATGCCTGAAACAGGTTTGCGTGCCCGAGCCAGCAACATACGCTGTCCAATACTTGGAATACCAGCGGCATCGACATATTTTACTTTATCCAGTTCAAAACCAGCTTCAAGTAAAGCAGTTTCAATATCCCGATCAAGATGGCAGCCATCCGCGACTTTCTTCTGAATCGGGGTCAATAAATGCTGTAAACGCTGCACGTTCAGATTCTGCCGATTCAGTACATGTTCTACTACATGCAAAGTTCCACCTGGCATCAGTACCCGGTAAATCTCCTTCAGGCTTTGATGCAGATCAGGAATGCTACAGAGAGTCCAGGTCGAAACCACATTTTCCAGCTGATCACGATCAAAAGGTAATGCTTCAGCACTGGCAAGAATGTGCTCAACCACAAAAGGAGCTGCCTGAATCCGCTCTTGGCCTAATTTAAAAATTTCGGGATTAGGTTCTAAAGCATAGACGGTATGGACGCCTTGATAGAAGGGTAGATTCAGTCCGGTACCGAAACCGATTTCCAGAACTTCACCAGAAACCCCAAGTAGCAGTTCACGGCGCAGATCCATGAGTGATGCGGTTTGCATGACTTGATTTAACAGGTGCGGGAAAATGTGTTTTTGATAAAGTTTATACAGCATGATTTTAGGTTCAATTTATTGCTGGATTGCGCTTAGCTTAACCGAAAATTCCGCGGTAAATATAATTTTTAGTACGACTCATTCATAGCACATTGTTACCAATTTCAACTATTTCCTTCATAAGTTCGCGCTAAGATATTTGGTAAACAGATGAACTGAGATGGTTGGGATAAAAGCAAGATGAGGTTGAAAAGCATGAAGCATATTGCCCTGTGTCTGGGTCTGATGCTACCGGTGCTGTCACAGGCATCCGTAGAACATAATATTGCCAAAGGCTTGCCACCCGTGGCAAAAGGCCAGTCAATTTCGGTATTGCAGCCGTTTAAAGGTGATTTCCGGATCTTGGGTTCAAAAATTTATAATAATGATCCGCAGGCCAAGTTTTCTCCAATTGATTATGCAGTAAGTTGGGGACTATTTGCTGAACCAGAAATTGCCCGGCATATCACGGTAAACCAGTATGACCGCTATCTGAACTGGAAAATGGATCGTATTCCAGTGCCTAAAGCACAGGCCATGCAGATGGTATCCAATATGCATATCATTCCTGCCAATCCGCAGATTGCTAAAGCCATTAAACAGGTCAAACGTGGTGATCTGGTCCGCTTGAAAGGCGAGCTGGTTGAAGTGCGAGATAAAGATCTGGTGTGGACCTCATCATTGACTCCGACTGATACAGGTGATGGTGCATGTGAAGTATTTCGTGTCAATTCAATTCAGTGGATTGAGAAGGTACAACGTAGCTAGTGATAAAAGTTCATTCATGGCAATTTATAGGAAAAGAAAACCGCTCAAAGGAGCGGTTTTTTTATAGCTTGATTGAGCATTTATTTAGCAGCTAGCGCTTCGCCTTCAAACTGAATACCCTCCCAGCCATTGAGCATGAACTGACGGATATTCTGGTGGTCGGTCGCTTCAGGCGTTGCCAGTACTGCGGCATAGTGTTCAGCAAACAGACTTAAGGTTTGCGCCTGATCCAGACCATTCAATTTAGCAAAAGAGAATACTTTTGCACTACCCTGGTTTTCAGTAGCTGCATTGGCTTGTTGCCCATTTTTAAAAGCTGTTGGTGTGTGCTGATAGCGTGCATCAATGAATGCAATTACATCAGCAAATTTTGCTTCGCCAGCAGCCAATTGAGCCAGTAATTCCTGAGCCATGGGGTTTCCCTCTAGAACTTAAATAAATATGAATGGTGTCGAATATACCAATTTTTTGGCAAAGATCCATGTTCATTGTGCAATTTTAGGTGCATGATGTTATTCATTATTCTCGCCCAATATAAGGGCTGATGACGTATTCAGGATTGAAGGAGAACGGAGAGGACATGAACTGGCTTTTGGTGGCAATGGGCGGCGCAATCGGGGCGACACTGCGTTATGCAACAGGCATGCTGATTTTCAAGCCGCAGATGTTATTTCCCTGGCCGACCTGGTGGATCAATATTATCGGTTGTTTGTGTGCGGGGATCTTCTTTGCTTTTAGCCAGAAATACAGCTTTCTACAGAATGAAGCACGGCTGTTATTTATGGTGGGGATCTTGGGTGGTTTTACTACTTTTTCCAGTTTTGGTCTGGAAACTTTTCAGCTGCTTAAACAGGGGGCGCTAACAATTGCTGTCAGTTATGTCGTATCCAGTGTGATTGTCGGCGTACTGCTGCTGGGAATTGGTTTCTATCTGACTCAGCTGGCTTTAGCGCAGGTATAAAAAAGTCAGGAAACTAGGGAGATTTCCTGACAATAGAGGATTTAGAAATGAGACATTAAGGTTTAGCTGCGTTTAAAGCGTGCAAAACGTTTATTGAAGCTTGCTACGCGGCCTTCATTACTGGTTTGACGCTGTTCACCGGTATAGAAGGGATGAGACGCACTTGAAATGTCGAGAGTGACATAAGGGTAAGTTTTGCCTTCGTATTCACGGGTCTGGCTGGAATTCATGGTACTGCCAATAACGAAATAAACATCGGCATTGGTGTCATGAAATAGTACTTCACGATACTCTGGATGGATATCTGGACGCATATTTTTACCTTGCTTGAACAACAATGATTAGATTTAATGTTATGTTATAATATAACAATATTGTTTTCAATATAAGCCCGGTAACGATGTGTATCCTGGTGTAACTCTTGTTAAAGCTTAGGCACGTTTCGGCACCAGCTCCTCAAATACATCACTGAGATCATCTTTAACTTTCAAATGAATCAGGTTCCAGTATTGTCCTGAAATGGTCCGGTTTACCATCAACGTATCTGGAGAAGGTTTAAATACGTCCCAATATTTCAAGGATGGCTTGATCAGCTCTACACCGTCATGGTGCGCCGAGTTTTCCTCAAAATCATAATAGCCATTTAGTGGGCGTAACAGTACTTCCAGCCATTGTTCATACAGTTCCTGAGGGAATTTTCCAAGTTCTGTAAGTGACTTAAGCGAGTCTAGCTGTTGCTCGATCATCGGAATATTCTGTTCCCGAGCTGCATGTACTAACTCTCTAAAATGACCAATCACTTCAGTAGATAAAGTTTTTACACCACCGAAATCGTAAATGATGACCGTGCCATCTTCACGGAAGGCGAAGTTACCCGGATGCGGGTCACAGTGGAAACGACGCAGATAGAAAATTTCCTGGCCAATGGCACGGAACAGGCGACGGCCCAGATCATTACGGATTTCTACCGGCCAGGTACTGGCAGTTTCAATACTTTCACCATGTTCCAGACTTAAAGTCAGAATATGCCGTGACGAATAATCCGGATAGACTTGTGGAATCACAATTTTGCTATCCAGTGTTTCGTGGAAAGCACGAGCAACCTCTAAATTTTGTGCTTCGATTTCATAGTTCAGCTCATCGTCCAGACTGTGCTGAATTTCCTTAAACAGCTGATCTTGCAGTTTACGGTCAATTTTCAATACACCCATCAGACGTAACGCCAGACGGACCTGTTTTAGGTCGCTTTCACAAGCTTCCTCCACACCCGGATATTGCACTTTCACCACGACTTGCTGACCATTCGGCAAGGTGGCTTTATGCACCTGACCAATCGAGGCAGCTGCAAAAGGTTTAGGTTCAAAATCCTGGAAGATCTGTTCTAGCGGTTTGCCAAGCTCTTTTTCAACCTGTGCTTTAATCACATTAAACGGCATGGCTGGTGCCTGACGTTGCAGTTTAGAAATTGCACGTGCGACTTCAGGCGGAAAAATATCTTTATATTGAGAAGCGATCTGACCGACTTTCATCACTGCGCCTTTCATTTCCCCAAGAGTATCGGCAATCTGTACACCAATATCCTGAAAAAGTTTGCTGCGCGCTGCATTTTTCTGCTCTTCGTCGGCAGTTAAATTTTTAATAGAATTTGATAATGTTTTGCTGGCGATACTTGCTGTCATACCGGCAAGTTTCATAAAGCGACGACCGGGTGTGCTAGCCGTTTTTGCCATGCGGAATTCCTCAAAATCATCTTTTTAATGCTGTCTTTGATCATAGGCGACAAAGGCGTAAATGCCTATAACTAATTGTAGAGGTTGTGTTGCTAGCCCAATCTCATACTTCACAATTTCTTCAATAATCTTCCAAAAACTGTGCCAATACCGCTTTGATTCATTATTTAGAGTGATTGGGTTAACCATTAATTCTGAGTTTTTATGCATTGATGAGATTAGAATAGTCAGCATGATTTAAGCTAAGATTATTCCATGAAAGTTTATCGTTATTTTACCGGTAAGGATGATGTGCATTTTTGTGCCCGTGTCACCAAGGCATTAAATGAAGGCTATGAACTGTATGGTTCACCAACCATGACTTTTAATGGGACAGAAGTGATTGTAGGCCAGGTCGTCATTAAAGAAGTAGCAGATGAGTCTGAGATTCCACAGGGTTTAAAAGCAGCTTTAGAAACAAACTAGAGTTTTGAATGATCATGCCCTCAATGTTTCATTCGCATTTTTATCTCATTGTGTAGGTAGTTTTTACTTTCACAGCGGCAAAAGTAATAAAACCCCTTTATTAATCTGATGCTCTATCCTGAGCACGCTTTAAGCACTGCTTTAAAGCATGGCACAAGACCACTGATCAACGGCGACATCCATGTCGCTTGCGAGCTAATTGAATATAGGATTGAGAATTCATCCTTTTTAATTCTTTTTAAGCCTGCTGAATTAAACGTTTATTGTTGCCATAAAGGCGCATCAGCAGTAGTACACAGGCCACACTCAGACCGACAATCAGCCCTACCCAGACACCTGCCGCACTCATATCCGTAAATCTGGACAGATAGACACCGACCGGGAAGGCAATCACCCAATAAGCAATCATGGTGATCCACATCGGGCCTTTGGTATCTTGCATACCACGTAAGCAACCTGCCGCACTGATCTGCCAGGCATCCATCAGCTGATAGGCAATAGCAAATAGCACCAGATACACTGCGATCTGGGAGACCTGCATTTCCGAGGTATACAGCGCCACAATCTCATGCTTAAAGAACCACAGCAGCAGCATGGTCAATACGGCAAGTACAGTAGCAGTGGCTAAACCCAGCCATTGCACCTGACGCATCGCGACCCAGTTTTTCTCGCCATAATAGGTTCCAACACGGATCGTCAAAGCAATTGCTAAAGACATCGGAATCATAAATAGCTGCGATGTAATGGAGATCGCAATTTGATGTGCTGCGACAATAGTTTCACCCAGCGGACTCAGGACAATCGCTGCCGTACTGAAAATGCTCACTTCAAAGAAAATTGCCAGACCAATCGGTAAGCCTAGCTTGAGAATACGCTTGAGCCAGTAAGTATTAATTTTTTCCCAGTGAGTGAAGGGTTGGGTTGCCTGATAAGACTTATTTTTTAGAATATAAATCGCGAGCGTAATCAGCATCAGCCATTGCAGAATCGCTGTAGCAAAACCACAACCAGCGCTGCCCAATGCAGGAATTGGACCGAAACCATACATGAAAATAAAGTTGAGTGGTATTAATGCCAGCAGGGCCAATAGACTGATTACAGTGACTGGGCGTGGATAACCGATTGCCTCGGAATAGCCACGCAGTGCTGCATACATAGTCACGGCTGGCATACCAAAACCAATGGCATGCAGGAACAGGCCAGCCTTAGGCTGCAAGCTTTCAGGTACACCAAGTAAGGGGAGGGTCAGAGGCAAAATCTGCAAAACTAGCCCTGCGATTACACCGAGTACTAAAGCCACCCAAAGGGATTGACGGGCAATCGTTGAGATTTTCTCGGGAGTACGAGCACCGTAAGCTTCAGCCACTAAAGGAGTGGTAGCAATCATGATGCCACTAAATAATAACATCACCGGAATCCATAACCCAACCCCGACCGCAATGGCTGCCAGATCAGTTGCAGACAGATGCCCCGCCATAATGGTATCAATCAGACCAAGACCAGCTTGGGAAAACTGGGTGATCAAAATGGGCAACATGAGGGTGAACAGTCGTTTTAATTCAAAGCTTAGGGTTGTGGCTGACGAAACATTCGACACAAAAAATACTCATCTTTCATCATGTGCTTAGATATAAGGTTTAGCGTTGTAAAGTGAGAAGCACACCAATAAAAATCACCACGCCACCCAGAAGACGTTGCCAGTTGAGTTGTATTTTTTCACTGTCGAACCAGCCAAAATGATCAATGATCATGGAAGAGACCAACTGTCCAAAAATCACCAAAGCAGACAAAGTCAGTAGCCCAAGCTTAGGTGCACTATAGATGCTCATGCTAATCGCATAGACACCGATGACACCGCCCAGCCATAAATACCAGGGCAATTGCGTAAATGTACTGAGGCTCGGTTTATCCACCTGTTGAAAAAATACCAACACAGCAAGCAATATTGTACCAATCAGAAAGGAGAAAAGGGCAGCTTGTAAGGGAGAATATAAATATTCCCGTAGCTGGGTATTGATACCAGTCTGAAAACTTAAGGCAATACCAATTGCCATTGCCAAAGGGATAAACAGCAGGATCTCGGAAGATATTTTCATTCTCAGGGTCTTGTTTTTGTTAAGTTAAACTGAGTCTACTGTAAAGCGGGTGAGAATTCATAAGCAGGGTACTTTTGTCATGCTAAAATACAACAAAATTCATCTGATGTTCTGAGCACTGTCCTTGACTGATTTAAATCCTGTCGCTATTCCCTTGTCCCTGTATATTCATATGCCATGGTGTGTACGTAAATGTCCATATTGTGATTTTAATTCGCATGCGGTACCAGATGGCAAGCTGTCTCTGGATCTTGAGCAGGAATATTTGCATGCCTTGGTTGAGGACTTTAAGACCCAGCTTGATTTTGCACACGGACGTCAGATTCATAGTGTATTTATTGGTGGGGGTACACCATCTCTCATTTCTGCTCAAGGTTATCAGTGGTTATTTAGTCAATTAAAAGCACTGCTTCCTTTTGAAGAAGGCTGTGAAATCACCTTGGAAGCCAATCCAGGCACAGTAGAGCATGATCCATTTGCTGGTTACCTGGCAGCGGGTATTAACCGCCTTTCGATCGGTGTACAAAGCTTTAATACTGAGCATTTGAAAAAGCTGGGGCGTATTCATAACAATGAAGATGCGATCTCTGCGATTGCCCATGCGAAAGAGGCAGGTTTTGAGCGTATCAATGTTGATCTGATGCATGGATTACCAGAACAGACTTTAGAACAGGCTTTAAATGACTTGAAATTAGCTGTAGAAAATGGAGCAACTCATATTTCCTGGTATCAACTTACCATTGAACCCAATACGGTATTTTTCCGTACGCAGCCTATTTTACCTGTGGATGAGGTCTTGGAAGATATTCAGGAACAGGGTGAGGCTTATTTAAAAGCTCAGGGCTTTATCAATTATGAAGTCTCGGCTTGGCGTAAAGAGTTACCGTCAGCACATAACCTGAATTACTGGCAGTTTGGCGATTATTTGTCGATTGGGGCAGGGGCGCATGGAAAAGTCACCCAAGCTGATGGGATCTATCGTTTCCAGAAAACCCGTTTGCCAAAAGACTATTTAGCGAAGGTGCCAGCAGAGCATTTACAGTTTAAACGGATTGAAGCTGAAGATATGCCGTTTGAATTTATGATGAATGCCTTGCGTTTAAATAACGGTGTAGCAGCGAAGTTGTATGCAGAGCGTACTGGCCTTAGTCTGGATGGTCTGAATGCATTATTAACTTCACTGCGTCAACGTAAACTCATGGTTGAGGATCCAGAACGTCTGGCTTGTACCGAGCAGGGGCATGTATTTTTAAACTCAGTACTGGAAGAGTTTTTATAAGCCGGTGGATTTCTATTCAATAAAGTTTAATTCCATCTACCTCTATTAATTTCTCAATAATTTTGTGATTATTCAAATATTAAGTCATTTGAATAACATAACAATATTGCGAGGGGGCGGGTGAGTTCTTTATTAGATTTCCGTAAAGTAGAATTAAGTGATGCGCGCTTTTTTATTTTGGATAGTAAAAGTGATCATCTGGTGTATGGTGACTTGGATTTTGAGGAATATCATTGGGACAAGGCAAAATTTAATAAAGTGCGTCCAGGTGATTTCTTTCTCTACCCTCGACCACAAAAAGCTTCAGAAATAAAAAACCAATTCTATATTTACGGTGCTGGCCGCATTGGTCAGATGATTGAAGTTCCGAATGCATCTGGGCCCGATAAAGTTCGTCAAAAGCCAGTCTATGCCACTATTGAACAAGGCATTGCCTTTGAAAATCCCATCCTGCAATCCGATTTGGAAAATTTTCAGTGGAGCTTTAAGACCCGTGGCTCAACTTGGGAATATTTTTTCCAGCAATATGGTATGAATGAAATCCATGCTGATGATTTTTGGCGATTGCTGAATATTGGGGTGCAAGGTAATACTTATGAATTCAATGCATCCCAAACTCGTGTAGAGCAAGAAGTTGCTCATTATTTTGTTGAAGATAAGCGTGCCAATGTCAAAATACGAGGCGTTGAACAAAGAGAATTTGCTTTAAAAGTAAAGCTCAATTATCAATATCAATGTGCAATTTCAGGGGTCAAAACCAAAGATTTTCTAGTAGCTTCACATATCATTCCTTGGTCAGAAAATTATGCGCAACGAATTAACCCACGGAATGGAATTTGTCTATCTTCTCTGTTAGATAAAGCTTTTGATACTGGTTTTATGACTATTGATGAAAAGTTTAAAGTTTGTATTGCGAATAAAGCACTACACGACCAGTCTTTATATATTTATTTAAAACAATATGAGGGGCAGAGATTACAGGTGCCAAAGAGCTATCAGCCCGATCAAAACTTTTTAGCTTGGCATCGGCAGCATGTATTTTTAGATAATCAAAGTACCGATATCAGCTTTAAGTTAGAGTAAGCAATAAATTAACCTTCGATATCATTTTGATTTTTTGAAAAATAAAAAAGCCCGATGGATTACCTAGGCTTTTTCTTCTATTTCGACTATGCATTCAAGTCATTCGTATTAACGAAGCTTAGGCGATATTTTATAATATGAGCTGTTGCGATGATTATGACTTAGTGTAATTTTTTACATGACTGTAATCAGATGGAGAAATTGGACAGAGCATTTTGAATAAAAATATAAGGTTTATAAAAAATATAACTTTAATGGGCTGATCTAAAATAAATATTTATTTATGGCACAAAAAAAGCACTCTAATGAGTGCTCTTTTTCATCTTAGCAACGATTAGATTGCAGTGATGTTAGTCGCTGTAGGGCCTTTTTGACCTTGAGCAACGCTGAAAGAAACCTTTTGGCCTTCAGCTAAAGTTTTGAAACCTGAACCTTGGATTTCGCTGAAGTGAGCGAAAACGTCTGGACCGTTGTCTTGTTGAATGAAGCCAAAACCTTTAGTTTCGTTGAACCACTTTACTGTACCAGTAACTGTATTAGACATAATATAACCTATTGAGTTTTATTGATTTATAGTCAATCTATGGGATGACTAAGATGTAACTTGGAAAAATAGACTGGATGGAGCTTTTGATCTATAAAAACGGAGGTTTATGACTAAAACTGCGATACTTAAAGAAGACTAACCAAAACAAGAATTTTTCTAGTTGCAACCATCATACCCTGAATTCAGAGATATTCAAGCTGTATATCACTATTATTTTTTATGCAGTTGATATCACTCAAAATAAAATTGTAGAAAAATTATACAGAATTAAAAATCAAGGACTTAATATGCTTTAACAAAAAGAGCGCCGTGGCGCTCTTTTTGTTATTTGACTTTCAAAGTCAGTGAAAACTTAGTAATCGAAACTGAAGTGCTCAGATGCCAGTGAAGTCATCGTTTTAGATGGGTTGACCATGGCTTCAGCATGACCTTGAGTACGCGGCAACATGCGCTCAAAGTAGAAATCAGCTGTCTTGATTTTTGCCTTATAGAACTCAGGAACTTCAGTACCGTTGCCCTCAGCCAGTTTTGCGGAAGCTACCGCAGCCTGTTGTGCCCAGAAGTATGCCATCATCACATAGCCTGAGAACATCAGGAAATCTACAGATGCAGAAGAAACAATATCACGGTCCTTACGTGCAGCCAGCATGATACGAACCGTCAAGGCATTCCATTGTGCGCAAAGTTTGGTTAAGTCCCAAGCAAAACGACGCATGTATTTGTTACGTGCATGCTGACCACAGAATTTCAGGATTTCTGCCGTGTAATCACGAATCACTTTGCCTTTAGAAGTTAACAGCACTTTACGGCCAATCAGATCTAGTGCCTGTACACCTGTTGTACCTTCATAAAGAGTAGAGATACGCGAGTCACGTACGATCTGTTCCATGCCCCATTCTTTGATATAGCCATGACCACCAAAGACTTGCATACCGTGATTGGCTGCTTCATAGCCCAGTTCAGTCAGGAAACCTTTCAGAATAGGGGTATAGAAACCTAAGTGATCATCATGCGCCTCGAAAGCTGCTGTATCGCCACGAACCAGAGCATCATTCATTTTGTCTGCAATTTGTGCTGCATGATAAATCATTGCACGACCGCCTTCAGCAATTGCTTTTTGCGTCAATAACATACGGCGAACATCAGCATGGTGAATGATGGCATCAGCTACTTTTTCTGGATCTTTCTTGCCAGAAAGGGCACGCATTGACATACGTTCTTTGGCATAAGGCAGGGCACCTTGGAAAGACAATTCTGCATGACAGATACCCTGAATTGCAGTACCGATACGTGCCGTATTCATAAAGGTAAACATTGCATGTAGACCTTTATTCTTTTCACCAATCAGGTAACCAACCGCATTGTCAAAGTTCAGTACAGCTGTTGCAGATGCACGGATTCCCATTTTGTGTTCAATCGAACCACAAGTGACCGGATTGCGTTCACCAATGCCGCCATCAGCTGCCGGAATGAATTTCGGTACGATGAACAGGGAAATACCTTTAGTGCCTGCAGGTGCATCTGGCAGGCGTGCAAGTACAATATGAATGATATTTTCAGTCAGATCATGTTCACCCGCCGAGATGAAGATCTTGGTACCTGAAATAGCATAAGTGCCATCTGCATTTGGTTCAGCTTTAGTTTTTACCTGACCCAAATCGGTACCACATTGCGGCTCAGTCAAACACATGGTGCCAGACCATGTACCTGCCACCAGGTGAGGCAGGTATAGATTTTTTTGTTCATCTGAACCAAATTGAATGATGGTATTGATACAGCCGACACTTAAACCTGGATACATTTGGAATGACCAGTTTGCAGTGCCCATCATTTCAGACTTAACCAGATTCAAAGATTGTGGAAGGTTTTGACCGCCAAATTCTTCAGGATAAGAAAGACCTTGCCAGCCGCCTTGTACGAACTGTTCGTATGCTTCCTTGAAGCCTTTAGGCGTAGTGACTTCACCATTTTCAAAATGACAGCCTTCCAGATCACCACTTTGATTCAATGGAGACAATACGTTTTCACAGAAATCTGCTGCACCTTCCAGAATCATGTCCACGGTATCAGCATCGGCATATTCACCATTTGATAGTGTCTGGTAATGTGCAGGGTAATCAAGCACTTCATTCATAAGGAAGCGAATGTCACGTAACGGGGCTTTATATGCTGGCATGCGTTTTAATCCTGATTAATAGTTTTGGATTATCTGTATCGATTCTTTGATTATTCACATTGCGGCTAAAAATACATTGATAAGGCAAGCAAATAAAAATGTCAGAAAGGCGAATCGAGGAGATAGGAAAATTAGGGTGATTCAGGTTAAAGATATGGGCTAATAATAAATAGCTGAAAAATAAAAAAGACTTACATGAAACGACTTTAATAGATAATTATTCTGTTTGTCTAGGTGATTTTTTGGGTGAATTGTACACAAATGTTATTGTTCGAAAATAAACAGAAGTGCTGTCATTAAATCCACTTATTGCTCTGTATATTGCCTTCTGTCGGAAAATCAAAAGAGCCTCCGTAGAGACTCTTGAATCATATTAAAAGCTTAAACGGGCTTAAAGGAAATCTTTGAGCTGTGGCTTGACCCCATTCCAGATCGAGAAAGATTCAATCGCTTGACCGACCAGCATGCCAAAACCTTCAGCGCTAGGAACACCACGCGCACGGGCTTGATCTAGAAAAGTAGATGGTTTGCCATAGGCCATTTCATATGCGTGTTTAAACTGCAGTGCTTCCGGCAGGATTAAGGCATCACCACTCAAGCTGGCAGAAGTTGCATTGATAATGATATCGAAATCACCCGCCAGATCAGTCAAGGCAATCGCTTGCAGTTCAGCTTGTGGTACTGCATCTTTTAAATCCGCAATCAGCTGTTCGGCACGGGCGAGGGTACGATTGGCAATAACAATTTTCTTCACACCTGCCTGTACCAGTGGATAGATCACCCCACGAGTCGCACCACCAGCGCCAATAATCAGAATATCGGTATTTTCCAAGTTCCAGTCTAAAGCACGAATAGCTTCAACCAGACCTTGACCATCGGTATTATCACCATGCAGGACGCCATTTTCCATCCATAGTGTATTTACTGCACCGGCAATACGAGCGCGTTCAGTCAGCACCTGACACTGTACATAAGCTTGTTCTTTAAACGGAACCGTGACATTCATACCGATACCGCCTTGGGCAAAGAAGTCCTGAATATTGGCCTCAAAGCCATCCAGTGGGGCCAGACGTTTACTATAGGTGAGATCAATACCGGTTTTAGCGGCAAATGCATGATGCAATTCTGGAGAACGTGATTGTTCAATCGGGTTGCCAACAACAGCAAATTGTTTGCTCATTTCACAGTGTCCATGTGCTGAAATGCTCAACAATATACGTGAAAACAGGTAGGGACTAAAGTATTGAAAGGTCTAATTCTAGGGGCTTATTTTAGGAATTACAGGTTTTAATAATGCGTTCAGTCAGAAGCAGGCCACCACTTAAGATAATACCGATAATCATAATAATGCTGACACTGATTGCCAGACTGTCCAAGATAAGATCCTTGGTTAAGAATGTTGTAGTAATTGCACTGACTGTAACGGCCAGAAATACCCACATCATCAGCACATGACTTTTGAAATGTCGTAGCTGCATATATTTTTACTCAATATTTTTTAAGATTTTACTATACAGCAGAGCTTGTGACGAAGTGAGGACATTTCTGCTTATTTATATAAAGAAAAGTTTCTAAATGTTTATAGGAAAATTTTTCGTTCAAATTAATAGTCTTGAAGAATCAGTTTTGTAAATTGGGGAACGAGTTAATTACAGGGAACTTTAAGGAGAAAAAAGTTAGAGGTATTGTAAGCAAAAAATAATTGGAACAGTTTTATAAAAAATGCCCTCAAACTGAGAGCATTTTGGTTAAGCGTACACCTACTTCTTTAACTCTTGCAGCCAATCTCGTGGCTTTAGATAATAATCGGTGAGTTGTTTCTCTGGTGAACCTTCGGCCCATTCCGGACGATAAGACCAGCCAGTGAGTGGTGGCAGACTCACTAGAATGGATTCGATCCGACCACCGGTCTGTAAGCCAAATAAAGTGCCACGGTCATACACCAGATTATATTCAACATAACGACCACGACGATACAGTTGAAACTCACGCTGTGCTTCGCTATAAGGTTTTTCCTGATTGCGCTGGAAAATCGGAATGATGGCATCTAAGTAACCATTGCCCACCGCCTGCATGTATTTAAAACAGGTTTCAAAATTCCATTGGTTTAGGTCATCAAAGAACAGGCCACCGACACCACGCTGTTCATCACGGTGCTTTAAGTAGAAATAATCATCACACCATTTTTTATGCTGTGGATAAACTTCTTCGCCAAATGGCGCACATAGATCATGCGCCGTCTGATGCCATGAAAGCACATCTTCATCATTCGGATAGAACGGTGTCAGGTCGAAACCACCGCCAAACCACCAGATCGGATCCTGGCCTTCTTTTTCAGCAACAAATAGGCGCACATTGGCATGTGAGGTCGGCACATTTGGATTTTTAGGATGGATCACCAGTGAGACGCCCATCGCCTGTGCCTTAGCCCCGGCAATTTGTGGATGACGTTCAGTGGCTGAAGCCGGTAGTTTAGAAATATTGATGTGCGAGAACATTACCCCGCCTTTTTCAATCACTGTCCCATTTTGCAGCACACGTGAACGGCCACCACCACCTTCAAGTCGCTCCCAGTCATCAATGATAAACTCAGCTGAGCCACCACCAGCACGTTCTTGTTGTTCGAGAGCTGCACAGATGCGTGCCTGTAAGTCGAGGAGGAATTCGCGTACGCGTTGAATATCCGCAGAAGTTGGATGCTGCATCAAAGCCCTCATGGGGAGAAAGAAAGACTTTCTACATCAAAGCATAAAATGGCATAAAAATTAAGATGTATTTGCCGATACTGATGATCTAAAAAGACTTTGTGTTTACAGTAAATTAAAGCAGGGTAGCGTATTAAATCCGACCGAGATGCTAGGTTGAATTCTTTTTCCGAGCCCCACACAATAGCTTTAGATGGCCCATGCGTGGGTGAATTTTCGATGGTCATAGGTGGATATTATGTCGGTTCATGCTACTTCCCTCATTCAAAAATACAATGTTCCAGGTCCACGCTATACCAGTTATCCAACTGTACCGTATTGGGAAGAACAGTACTTTTCTCTAGAACAGTGGAAACAGACTTTAAAGCGCTCTTTTGCTGAATCGAATCAGACGGAAGGCATCAGTCTGTATATCCATCTGCCCTTTTGCGAAAGCCTGTGCACTTTCTGTGGATGCCATAAACGTGTCACCAAACGGCATGAAGTTGAGCAACCCTATATTCAGGCGGTGCTGAAGGAATGGGATCTGTACTGTGAATTATTGGAAGAAAAGCCAATGATCAAGGAAATCCATTTGGGTGGTGGTACACCGACTTTTTTTTCGATTGAGCACTTAACTCAACTGATTAAAGGTATCTTGGTTAAGGCCGAAATAGCGTCTGAGCATGAATTCAGTTTTGAAGGCCATCCGAACAATACCACTTATGAACATTTGCAAGGCTTGTATGACTTAGGTTTTCGCCGGGTCAGCTATGGCGTGCAGGACTATAATGAAACTGTGCAAAAAGCCATTCACCGTATCCAGCCTTATGAAAATGTTAAACAGGTCACCGAATGGGCGCGTGAAATAGGTTATACCTCGATTTCGCATGATCTGGTCTTTGGCTTACCATTTCAGAGCCTGGATGATGTCCTCAATACTATTGGTCAAACCAATACCTTAATGCCGGACCGTTTAGCCTTATATAGCTATGCGCATGTGCCGTGGATCAAGGGCAATGGCCAGCGTGGTTTTAAAGATGTCGATGTGCCTAAAGATGAAATCAAGCGTCAGTGCTATGAAGAAGGCAAGAAGAAACTGCTGGCACATGGTTACCATGAAATTGGCATGGATCATTTTGCGCTAGAAAGTGACAGCATGTATCAGGCTTTTAAGGAGGGTTCTTTACACCGTAACTTTATGGGGTATACCGCATCTAAAACCCAAGTCATGATTGGACTGGGGATTTCATCAATCAGTGATAGCTGGTACAGTTTTGCCCAGAATATAAAAACTATTGAAGAATATTATGAATGTCTGGAACAGAATGAGATTCCAGTAGTTAAAGGGCATGTATTAAGTCAGGAAGATTTAATCATCCGTAAGCATATCCTGAATCTGATGTGCAGTTTCACCACTTCTTGGGCAGATGAGCACATGCAATTTGCTGAAATTGACGAAGTACTAGAACAGCTCAAAGAAATGTCACAGGATCAGTTAATTAAAATTGCAGACTCATCAGTCACAATTTTGGAGAAAGGGAAACCTTTTGTACGTAATATCTGTATGTCTTTTGACCTGAGATTAAAACGTAAAATGCCGGAGAACCGGATTTTTTCGATGACGATTTAAAATCCCACCAAACCTCTCTTTCTTGCACTTCGACTTAAAGCAATACTTAAGTCTCGCTCAGGGAGGCTTCCGATTCTTACTAAATGAAGGAGTTTCCCCCTCTTTTTCAAAGAGGGGTTAGGGGAGATTAAATAAAAATCAAAAATCATCCTTCCGATACAGATGCGCCATACGCTCATGCTTGGTCTTAAGGTACTGTTCATTAAATGGATTTAGACCAACCGTCAGCGGTACACGATCCACCACATTAATACCTAAGTCTTTAAGTGCATTGATTTTTGTAGGGTTATTGGTAATCAAACGTACAGCTTTTATACCTAAATGATCCAGCATGATGCTACACATATCGTATTGGCGTGCATCGGCTGGCAGGTTCAGCATCAGGTTGGCATCTACAGTGTCATGACCTTGATCCTGTAGGGCATAGGCCCGGATTTTATTGGTCAAACCAATCCCGCGGCCTTCCTGACGCAAGTATAGAATCACACCACGACCGACTTCATTAATCAGCTTTTGTGTCGCCTGAAGTTGCGGTCCACAATCACATTTCAGTGAGGCAAAAGCATCACCCGTCAAACACTCAGAATGTACACGTACCAGCACGGGTTCATCACTCGATTCTTCCAGTCCTTTAGATAACGCGACATGTTCTTCGCCAGTCTTAGGGTCTTGAAAAACAGTAATTTTAAATTCACCATGAGCGGTAGGTAATCTTGATGTTGCGACAAACTCGATAGGCACAGCTGAACCCGTTAAATCCTGAAATTGCTCAAAGTATAGCGTAATGATTGGACATTAGTAGGGTTGCATAGATGATTTTCTGGAGAACATTTTCTTTTTTGTATAAAGCGAACGATAATAGTTGATAAACAGTAAGATTATTCAGGATAATCGTATTCTGCAAATTTTACCCTGATCAAGCTCATTGTTTAATATTGCGCCGTTAACAGCTTTAGTCAATTGAAGCTGCTACAATTCGACTATATGATCGGGACTCCCCATAGACAGACCTAGCTTAGGATTTGCCAGGCTTTTGAAGGCTTTGCCATTTATGCTGTATACAGAAATACCAACTCAACGCCCTGTAACACCGTTGCTTGATGCGATCGATCATCCAGAGCAATTGCGTTCACTTGAGCAAAATCAGCTTGAGCAGGTGGCCGATGAGTTACGTCAGTACATTTTGTATGCTGCAGGACAAAGTGGTGGGCATTTTGGTGCCAATCTGGGAGTGATTGAGCTGACAGTAGCTTTGCACTATTGCTTCAATACCCCAGACGACCGCCTGATCTGGGATGTAGGTCATCAGGCATATCCGCATAAAGCCTTAACTGGTCGTCGTGAGCAATTAACCACGATTCGTGCTAAAGATGGCTTGGCCGCATTCCCTGCGCGTGATGAATCTGAATTTGATACTTTCGGGGTAGGGCATTCTTCCACTGCGATTTCAGCAGGCTTGGGCATGGCCTTGGCGCGTCGCTATCAAAAGAATCCATGTGAAGTGGTGTCCATTATTGGTGATGGTGCAATGACGGCAGGTATGGCCTTTGAAGCCATGAATGACGCCGTCGCACACAATGCAGATCTGATGGTGGTGTTGAATGATAATGACATGTCGATTTCCTGCAGCACTGGTGGTTTTGCCAAGCATCTCGCTGCACTGTGGGAACGTGGTGAGTCGGTGAATATTACTGAAGAGGGTGAAGCCTTCGTTCAGCCGCATCCAGAATGGGTGTATAACTCACGTCTGCATTGTGCCGCGACTGATGCTGCCGATAACCTGTTTAAGGCGATTGGTTTTGATTATTTTGGTCCTTATGATGGTCATGATCTGAGTCAATTGGTGCATGTGTTTAATGCACTGAAAAAGCGTAAAGGTCCACGTCTGATTCATGTCTATACCAAAAAAGGCAAAGGCTTTGCTCCAGCAGAAGCAGAACAAATTAAATATCATGCGATTAGTCGTTTAAATGCAGGATCTACTGTAAATCCAGCACCAAAATATTCTGATGTCTTTGGTCAGTGGTTGTGTGATGAAGCGGCGAAAGATGATCGCTTGCTGGCCATTACCCCAGCCATGTGTGAAGGCTCAGGCATGGTGGAATTTGCTAAGCAATATCCTGAACGTTTCTTTGATGTCGCGATTGCAGAACAGCATGCGGTAACGCTAGCAGCAGGTATGGCTTGCGAAGGTTTGAAGCCGGTTGTAGCGATCTATTCAACGTTTTTACAACGTGGTTATGACCAGTTAGTACATGATGTGGCGCTACAAAATCTGGATGTAACGTTTGCTATCGATCGTGCTGGTCTGGTTGGTGAAGATGGCCCGACCCATGCCGGAGCATATGACTATGCTTATATGCGTACCATTCCAAACCTGGTGATCATGGCGCCAAAAGACGAAAATGAATGTCGCCAGATGCTACACACTGCGTATCTCTATAAAGGTCCGGCAGCAGTACGTTATCCGCGTGGGAGTGGTCTGGGTGTCGAGATTCAGCAAGATATGGTTGAATTACCAATAGGTCAGGCTGAAATCGTAGCGAGCTTTAATAGTCAGCATGATGACTATATCTCTGTACTGGCATTTGGTAGCCGAGTGCAGGCCGCTATCGATGCAGCCCAAGCCTTTGCTGCAAAACATGATGTGGCAGTACGTGTAGTGAATATGCGTTTCATTAAACCACTGGATACCCAAATGCTGGATGATATCTCGCAGAGTACCACTCTGTTCGTGACAGTCGAAGAACATGCAGTGATGGCAGGTGCGGGCAGTGCAGTCAATGAATATCTGGCTGAAGCGCAGATCGTAAAACCAATTTTAAATCTTGGTCTTGCTGATACCTTTATGGCGCAAGCGACCCATGCACAGATGCTGCAACAGGCAGGACTTGATGCTCAAGGCATTGAAAAGTCAATGAATCAAGCTTGGTCTTCACTTACCCAGCCAGTCTGAAACAACGTCTTCAAAATTTTAGACACATTTTTTTCCCAAAAAGCCCTTAGATTTGCTAAAATGTAGGGGCTTTTATGCATTATTCTTTATCAATATCTTCAAATTTGTAGTGGGTGTTCAATGGAACCTATGGTGGTGATGGCTGCGCGTGCGGCTCAATTAGTTGGTCAAGAGCTTTTAAAAGCGCATCAAAATCGTCATAAACTCGATCTACAAGTCGAAGAAAAAGGCATTGATGGTCCTGTAACGCGTGTTGACCGTTACCTGGAACAACTGACTATCGATACGCTGCGTAAAAGTTATAAAAACCACAGCTTCCTTGGTGAAGAGTTTGGTCTGCAAGAAGGTAAAGGTCACGACGCTGAATGGTGTTGGGTGATTGATCCTCTTGACGGTACACTGAACTTCATCAACGGTTTCCCGCATTTCTGTATCTCTATTGCTGTTCAGCACAAAGGCGTAACCCAACACGGTGTGATCTATGACCCTGTGAAAGACGAGCTATTCTCTGCAAGTCGTGGTCGTGGCGCGATGCTGAACCAGCGTCGTATCCGTGTAAATGTGAAAGACAACTTGCAGAATTCTTTCCTGGCAGTTGGTCATGCTTACCGCGCTCAACGTGGCGGTGAGGTGGTGTCTTATGCGAAAAACCATTTCGAATCACTATTAAACGTTACTGAAGCAGGTGCTCAATACCGCCGTGCAGGTTCTGCTGCGCTGGATCTGGCTTATGTTGCGGCAGGTCGTTTAGATGGTTACTTTGAACTTGGTTTGAAACCTTGGGATATCGCTGCTGGTGAACTGATTGTGAAAGAAGCGGGCGGTACAGTGGTTGATGCACGTGGTGGCAGCGAATCTATGGAAAAAGGTCAGGTCATTGCCTGCTCTATGAAAATGCTGAAACCTTTAATGCAGGCAGTTGTTCCTGCATGGGGCGAGGCAGCTAAATAATCGGGTTTAGATATTTTGGTTTAAAACATAAAAAAGGCATCCTAAGGGATGCCTTTTTTATGACTGGATAATATTTTTTTCTGCTAAATATGGTTAAAATATCAACTAATTTTAGATTAATACAAAATAACAATAAAACTTAATGACATTATTTTAAATCCTGCTATAATCCGCGCACGCACTTAATTTCTGTTCGTTACCTGAACATTTCTCTTCTTATCATTGTGTATGCGCGTGCGGTCCAAAGAGAGGACGATATCTCGCGCCCCAATCGCTAAAGCGATTCCTTCAGGTTATGCCGTAATCATGCGTGCGTTATATCACATCGTCGTTACTCGGATCGCCGCTGAATGATCTCTTATTTTCAGCGTATATTGCTGTACCGCTTTTTGTCGATGTTCATTTGACTTTATTTTTAATGGAGCACCCAATTTCCGGGTGAAAGACTCTATGAGCAAAACTTTTGCTGATTTTCCTCTACACGAATCCTTACAACAAGCTTTACAAGCACTAGGCTTTACTGCGCCTACACCTGTACAGGAACTATCTATTCCTGCGGCGCTTGAAGGTAAAGACCTTCTAGTGTCAAGCCAGACTGGTTCTGGTAAAACTGCAGCCTTCCTTCTCCCTACATTGAATGGCCTTGCAACTGAAGATACTTTCGTTCCGTTCAAAGAACGCATGAAAGCGGTAACTCAACCGAATATCCTGGTAATTTCACCAACACGTGAACTTGCACAACAGGTTTGTCAGGATGCGATTGCATTTGTACGTCACATGAAAGGTGTTCGTATTGCTGCAATCATGGGTGGTATGCCATTTGGTAAACAAATCCAACAATTAAAAGGTGCACAAGTTGTAGTTGCGACACCAGGTCGTTTACTTGATCTTGTTAACCGTCGCCAGATTAAACTGGACAAAGTTGATGCGTTAATCGTCGACGAAGCTGACCGTATGTTAGACCTTGGTTTCTCTGAAGACCTAGAGGCAATCGGTGACTTGGCTGCGAACCGTAAACAGACTTTGATGTTCTCTGCAACATTTGCACCGCGTATCATCACGCTTGCTGAACGCATGATGAATGAGCCAGAGCGTATTGCGATCGAAACTGGTCACTCTACGAATACTGACATCACTCAGACTTTGCACTGGACTGATGGCTTTGAGCACAAGAAAAAATTACTGACTCACTGGTTAAACGAAGAAGACGTTGATCAGGCAGTTGTATTCGCTTCTACGCAAGAAGATACCGATATGCTGGCTGAAGAACTTGCTGAAGCAGGTCTATCAGTAGTAGCACTTCACGGTGCAATGCCACAGACAGTTCGTAACCGTCGTCTACGCAGCATCCGTGAAGGTCGTGCAAAAATCTTGGTTGCAACTGATGTTGCAGCACGTGGTCTAGACGTACCAACAATCTCTCACGTCATCAACTTCGGTCTTCCAATGAAGAACGAGGACTATGTACACCGTATTGGTCGTACAGGTCGTGCGGGCCGTACTGGTAAAGCGATTACTTTAGCGACTTACCGTGAACGCGGTAAAATCCGTGCGCTTGAAGACTACCTGGATGCTCGTTTAGAAGTATCTGAAATCGAAGGTCTTGAGCCATCTCCACCTCCTGCACGCGGTAGCCGTGATGGCGCTGGTCGTGGTCGTGGTCGTGATGGCGGTCGTGGCGGCCGTGGTGGCTTCGGCGGTGGTCGTCGTTTCGAAGGTGAAGGTAACTTCAAACGTCGTGATGGAGGTGATGACCGTCCACGTCGTAGCTTCGATGACAAACCTCGTGGCGAACGTCCTGCGTTCGGTGGCGAAGATCGCCCACGTCGTGACTTCAACAGCGATCGTCCACGTCGTGAAGGCGGTTTCGGTGATCGTCCTAAACGTGACTTCGGTGATCGTCCAGCTCCACGTCGTGAAGGTGGTTTCGGTGACCGTCCGCAACGTTCTTTCGATGACCGTCCAAAACGTGATTTTGGCGACCGTCCTCGTTTCGAAGGTTCTGATGACAACCGTGGCAACCGCGTAGATTACAAACCACGTCGTGAAGGCTCTTTCGGTGACCGTCCTAAACGTGATTTCGGTGATCGTCCGGCACCACGTCGCGAAGGTGGTTTTGGTGATCGTCCTAAACGTGATTTCGGTGATCGTCCGGCGCCACGTCGTGAAGGTGGCTTCGGTGACCGTCCAGCACGCTCATTTGGTGATGACCGTCCTAAACGTGATTTCGGTGGTGATCGTCCACGCCGTAACTTCGATGACAAACCACGTGGTGAGCGTTCGTTCGGTGAAGACCGTCCACGTCGCAAATTCAATGACTAATTGAATCTAGCCAGAAAAAACCAGCGATAACGCTGGTTTTTTTATGGATGCATTTTTTTAAAGTTTTAGGTAAAGTGTGTGCCATTCCTGAATTTGAATCGGTTATGATAACTAATCCTCAAATATCACACTTGGCTCGTTATATCCATGAGGTTGTTATGCCTTATATTGCGCTGATCCTGATCTTATCTAATATCATTCTCTTTCTCTATAATTTTTATAATTGAATGATTATTGAACATATAAGCAGACGATAAAATTATAAAAATAGATCATGCTTTCTCATTTTTTTCATTCAGATATTGCCTTTTTGCCATTGTAACATTCCGATCAAAAGGTAACATTTAGAGAGTTAATCCTTTATAGTACGCATGCTGAAAAAATGCAGGAAAACGCTTAGCTATGAAAAATCAAACAGCGTTTGAGACTCAATCACTCATAGAAGTGAAAGGTTTGAGCTTCAAGCGAGGCGAACGTGTGATTTATGAGAATGTCAGCCTGAACATTCGACGTGGTCAGATCACTGCCATTATGGGACCTTCTGGTACCGGTAAAACTACATTATTACGTCTTATTGGCGGACAGCTAACGCCAGATCAGGGACAGGTGTTGCTGGATGGCAAGGATATCGCACGCATGTCACGTAGTGAGCTGTTTGCTGCACGTGCACGTATGGGCATGTTATTCCAGAGCGGTGCTTTGTTCACAGATATGAGTGTTTATGAAAATGTCGCTTTCCCGATTCGTGCACATACCAAATTGCCTGAGCACTTGATCGCAGAAATCGTGGCACTCAAGCTGGAATCTGTCGGTCTGCGCGGTGCAGAGCAGATGATGCCCTCTGAATTATCTGGTGGTATGAACCGTCGTGTGGCTCTAGCACGTGCGATTGCACTTGACCCAGAGCTGATCATGTATGACGAACCATTCGCCGGGCAAGACCCGATTGTGATGGGCGTATTAACACGTCTGATTCGTTCCCTGCGTGAAGCATTAGACCTGACTACAATTATCGTTTCGCATGATGTAGCAGAAACTCTATCCATTGCGGACTACATTTACGTAGTGGCAGAAGGAAAGATCCAGGGCGAAGGTACACCTGAAGAATTAAAAGCACATCCTTCTGCATTTGTTCAGCAGTTCCTGACGGGTTCCGTTGAGGGGCCTGTGGATTATCAGTTTAGTCATGCGGCTTATTTAAGTGATGAGGTGCGTTCATGAATGCAATTGCCTTATTGGGTAGACGTGTCATAGAACGTGTGCGCGGGATTGGGGTTGCGACCCTGATGCTGTTGCAAATTCTGATTTCGATGCCAACCTGGCTGGGGTTTAAGCTATTTGTCTACCAGATGTACCGTGTTGGGGTGCTCTCTTTACTGATCATCGTAGTTTCGGGTCTGTTTATTGGTGCTGTTCTCGGTTTGCAGATGTATACCATTCTGGCTACCTTCGGCAGTGAAGCCATGTTAGGTACCGCAGTAGCTCTAACCTTATTACGCGAACTGGCACCGGTTGTGGCAGCGCTCTTGTTTGCTGGTCGTGCCGGTTCCGCATTGACAGCCGAAATCGGTCTGATGAAAGCCACTGAACAGTTATCCAGTATGGAGATGATTGGGGTTGATCCGCTAAAAAGGGTCATTTCACCACGTCTTTGGGCGGGGATTTTCAGTCTGCCAATGCTGTCCGTAATTTTTGCTGCCGTGGGGATTATGGGCGGTAAAATGGTCGGTGTAGATTTCCTTGGCGCAGATGAAGGTGCGTACTGGAACGGTATGGAAAGTACCGTGCAGTTCTACAAGGATATCTTTAACGGTACCATCATTAAAAGTTTTGTATTTGCATTGATTTGTACATGGATTGCGGTCTATCAGGGTTATGCCTGTGAACCGACATCTGAAGGGATTGCAACGTCCACAACACGTACTGTGGTGTATTCATCGTTGTGTGTTTTAGGTTTTGATTTCGTGTTGACTGCGGTCATGTTCGGAGGTGTTTAATGAAATCACGTACCAGTGAGCTGGCCGTTGGTGTTTTTGTCATTCTGTTTGGAGTTGCAATTTTCTTCTTGGCAATGCGTGTCAGTGGTTTGGTCGGAACCAATATTGCCGACAGCTATAAAATGACAGCAACTTTCGAAAATGTAAATGGCATTAAGCCACGTGCCAAAGTGGCTTTAAGCGGTGTGAAAGTCGGTCAGGTCGATACGATTACACTTGATCCAGTCACCCGATTAGCCACTGTACATATGACGCTAGATGGTTCACTTACATCATTTAATGCTGAACAGTTAAAGAAAGTACAGCAAGAAGCCCTAGATGAGTTACGTTACAGCACTGACTATGAAGCTGCGGCACCTGCGCAACAAAAAGCAATGGAAAAGCAACTCTTAGACAACATGACATCCATTACCAATATTGATGAAGATGCTTACATTATGGTAGCAACCAATGGTTTGCTAGGTGAAAAGTATTTGAAAATTATTCCAGGCGGCGGTCTGAATTATTTGAAACGTGGTGATCAGATTGCCAATACCCAAGGCACGATGGAAATTGAAGATTTAATTACCAAATTCGTGACAGGTGGGGCAGGCAGTAAGTCATCCGAAACTCAGGAGGCATCTGCTGATGCAGTAACTTCTGAAGCTACAGATGCAGAACCTGCATTTGTTGAATAATGATTGAGGAAATTTGAGTGAATATTTTAGTAAAGCAAACCCTTGCAGCATGCATTCTATCTACTATGGCGATGGGAAGCGTTTTCGCTGCACCGGCTGAAGCACCACCTGCATTTATCAAGAAAGTTGCAGATAACCTGGTGGCTCGTCTGAAAGCAGACCATAGCAAGTTGCAGAGCAATCCGGCACTGGTGAAAACTATTATTCGTCAGAATCTTGATCCATATATCGATTCACAAGCATTTACCCGCATTGTGATGGGAACGTATGCAACTAATCAGTATAGCTCTGCTGCACAGCGTGCTCAGTTTGAACGTAATTTCCGTGAAACGCTGACTGAAAATTATGGTTCAGCATTTGCCAAATATACCAACCAGTCTTATACCATGCGTCCGTACAAAGACACCGGTAGCAAAAATCCAGTTGTAACCATTGATTTCCATAATAATGGCGAGAAAATTCCGGTTTCTTTCCAGTTGGCCGATAAAGGTTCACAATGGAAAATCCGTAATATCAACGTGTCTGGTATCGATCTAGGTTTACAGTTCCGTAACCAGTTTGCAGCGACTGTAAAACGTAATGGCGGTAACCTGGATAAAGCAATCGCAAACTTCAAGCCAGATGCAGAAGCAGCGGTTGAAAAGAAAAAATAAGATAGGTGAACTGTGATCAAATTCAGTAATCAGGAACTGCATGTTGTAGGCAAAATCGACTATAACAATGCGCAGCAATACTATGAACAGGGGCTGCGTGAAATTCAGTCACAGACAGTTTTTCCTATTGTGGTAAATCTGGCTGAGCTTGAAAGTGGCAGTACTCTGGCTTTGGCGATATTGGTCAGATGGTTACGTCAGACGCCACAAGCCAAAGGATTGCAGTTTAAAGCCGTTCCTGCAAAAGTGATGAAGATCATACAGTCCTGTCACCTGGAGAATGATTTACAGATCATTCAGTAAAAAGAAAAAGCACCGAAAGGTGCTTTTTTATTGTGATTAGATTTTAAGAAATAATGAAAATCAAATAGATCTAAGTATAGATTGCAAGTCCTCTCTCCCTCAGGGAGAGTTAAAGAGAGGGTGAAAATCTTCACCTAACTTCTCCTTTGGAAAAGGAGAGAGAATTTTCTTCACTTTTTTAGAGAGAAGTTGACGAGGGATTAAATAGATATAAATTAAATACAGAGATTTCTTGCGCTTTGCTTTGAAGCAGTGCCTCAAAGCTCGCTCAAATCCATTTCTTCCATCTAAAGTAAATCAATGGTCCAATGAAGAATGCGACCAGAATCAGCCCGACAATAATAAAGCTGGTGGTGCCATGTGCAAAAGGCAGAACTTCTGTGTTCATCCCATAAATACTCGCAATCAGCATCGGTGGCGCAAGCATACTTGGCAAGATCGAGAATCGACGGATCGTGTCATTCTGTTCGGTATTAATGAATCCGGAAGTAGTATCAAGCAGGAATCGCACCTTTTGGAACAGGAATGCATCATGCTCAACCAGAGAACGTACATCTTCACTGAGCTCTCGAATGTCCGCATCATAGATATGACTACCGAGCGCCCGTGGACGGGACAGGAAGGTCAGTACCCGGCGTAAATCGATCAGACAGAGCTGGGCTTTTCCAAGCATATCCTCGAGTTGTGCCAGACGGGTAATCATGTCATCCAGATCCAGAATCTGTTCACGATGGCGGTTATTCAGGACTTCGGTTGAGTATTTTTCCAGATCCTTGTGCACATCTTCCAGAATATCCGCCAGCTCATCCAGCTTGGCTTCAAGCAGGCCAAGTAGAATCCAGGTCGGATCCTTGTAATCAATCTCATAATCATTGCGGCGCGCACGAGCACGAAAGGCACGGAACGCGACCAGCTTTTCCCCACGCAAGGTAAACAGCCGGTCTTTATGCAGAATGAAGGCAACGGTTTGCACCGTGGCTAAAATGCTGGATTGATCTTCAGTATCTTCTTCAACCTGATAGTTTTTATTTTTCGTTAAAAAATAAGTGCTGATATGCAAAATACCGTCATCATCGCGGTAGAATCGGGCACTGGATGAAATGTCTTCTAATGATTTGAGGGTAGGAAGGTTTTGCTCATAAGCGTCCATGATCCATTGCTGCTCTTCCTGTGAAGGAGCAATCAGATCGACCCAAACCAAATCTTGATGTAAATCAAAGTCGCCATTAATAGTGGCATCTTCTAGGCTACCGCGCTCTGTGGCATAAAAGGCTTCAAGCATGCTGTCTTTTCTCCCTTGCGCAGTATGTAAATTGGAATGGGTGTATTTTAGACAAGGAATTGAATAAAAACACTGATTGAACAGTTATTTTTTCAAAAAAAGCTTCGATCAGGGATTCCTTGCGATACAGCTAGAACTAAATGGTGAAAAATGATGAATTCTATCGCAATTTTTTGTGGTTCCGCACTGGGGATCGCACCTGTTTATACCGAGATTGCTGAAAAAGTCGGCCAGACGCTGGCAGCTAGACAGCAAACACTGGTCTATGGTGGTGGCCGTTCAGGCTTGATGGGAATTGTTGCGGACAGTACTCTGGCTGCGGGCGGCCAAGTGATTGGGGTGATTCCAAAGCAGCTGGTAGACCGTGAATTGGCCCATCCAGGTCTGACTGAACTGCATATTGTTGAAAATATGCACGAGCGCAAAACCAAAATGTCAGAACTGGCAGATGGTTTTATTGCGATACCGGGTGGTGTAGGAACACTGGAAGAAATTTTTGAGCAATGGACCTGGGCACAGCTCGGTATTCATGAAAAGCCATGTGCATTTTTAAATGCAGAAAACTTCTATACCGGTTTGATTCATTTTATTCAGCACACGACTGAACAGGGTTTTACCAAGGCACGTTTTACCGAGAAACTCATTGTCAGTGAAGAAATTGAAACAATTCTGGATGCTTTTGAGAATTATCAACCACCGCAAGCGAAATGGGGGATGGTTGATCAGCAAGATCTCGTGAAATAAGCCCATTGATCATTTTTAAATTTGAGTTGTTATGAAAGTTATTACTGTTGCCGCCGGCATTGTACTGAATGAAGCACAGCAATTATTGGTTGTGCGTAAGAAAGGCACCAGCTGCTTTATGCAGGTGGGTGGCAAGCTGGAACCGAATGAAGCACCTGAAGTGACGATTGTTCGTGAAATTCAGGAAGAAATCTGCTGTCAGGCTGAAGTGCAGCAATTTGTGGGTCGTTTTGAAACGAAGACCGCGAATGAACCCGACCACCAACTGGTCAGTTATGTATATCTGGTCAAACTGGATCAAATGCCAAAAATTGAGGCGGAAATTGCCGAGATGAAATGGATTGATCTTAATGAACAAGACTTAGCACTGGCCCCGTTAACCACAGAAATTGTGATTCCATGGGTGAAGTCAAATCTTCTAGCCCAAGCTTAATTTAAAGCTTTGCACCTGCGACACAGGCTGTATAAATTTGCTGGCAGCCAAGTTCTTCGAGCTTCTGATTAAGTGCACGAATTGAACTGCCAGTTGTTACCACATCATCAATAATCAGTACTTTACGATAACGCAATTTTGATGATGTACTGATCTGAAATTGTGCTTCAATATCTTCAATCCGTTCCAGGCGGCTTAAGCCTTTTTGTGAATGCTGTTTGAGCCGGCTCACCGGTTGCCATACTGGAACTTGAAGATGCTTTGCGACCTGTTTAGCCAGCAGTAAGGACTGGTTATAGCCGCGCTGTACCAGTTTGTCTGTGGAGATTGGCATCGGAACGACTGCGCTGACTTTTGGAAGTTTTAAACTGATAAGCGCGCCTGCTAACAAGTTTTCCAGATAAAGCTTCTGCTCATATTTGAACAACTGAATCAGACGATCCATCGGATAATCATAATGGCAGGCAATCTGTACCTGCATTTCCTGGCGCTGGATGGTCTGATGTGCCCAAGGTAGCTGGTTCCAGCAATCCTGGCATACTGAGTAAATTGTTTGATAATCGTTGTGACAAAGCTGGCAGGATTGTAACTTGTCCAGCCAATGTTTGCCTTGCTGAATCAGCTTAGACATAGGCATAACGTGGTGCCTCAGGTAACCAGCGTTTTAATAACGCATCAGCCTGTTGTGGATAATCCTTTAACATCTGCTGGGCCACATAATGCGCCTGATTGAGCAGGTGATCATCGCGTTCCAGCTTGGCTACCCGGAAACCCATATCTCCGGTTTGTTTGGTGCCAAGCAGTTCACCTGGACCACGCAGTTCCAGATCCTTTTCCGCGATGATAAAGCCGTCATTGGTTTCACGCATGATACGCAAACGTTCCTGACCATTCTGAGAAAGGGGATGCTTATACAGGAGTACACAGAAACTGGCTTTGGCACCCCGACCAACACGGCCACGGAGCTGATGCAGTTGTGAAAGCCCGAGACGCTCGGCATTCTCAATTACCATCAGAGAAGCATTCGGTACATCGACACCCACCTCAATCACGGTCGTGGCAATCAATAGCTGCAATTCATTATTTTTAAATTGTTGCATCACCGCCTGCTTTTCATCAGGCTTCATCTTGCCATGGACCAGACCGATATTGATTTCCGGGAAGCGTTCCTTAATTTCGGCAAAAGTGGCTTCTGCTGCTTGGGCATCTAAAGTTTCCGACTGTTCGACCAGAGTACAGACCCAATACGCTTGCTTACCTTCAGCACAGTTGGTGGCAATACGCTGTAGTACTTCTTCACGGCGGTCCAGTGGGATAGTTACGGTCTGAATCGGCGTTCGACCGGGTGGCAGCTCATCAATAACTGAAGTGTCCAGATCGCTATACGCAGACATGGCGAGCGTACGTGGAATTGGTGTCGCCGTCATGACCAGTTGATGTGGAGACATGCCATCCAGCCCTTTATTGCGCAAAGCCAGACGCTGATCCACACCAAAGCGATGCTGCTCATCAATAATTACCAGCCCCAATTTGGCAAACTCGACATTTTCCTGAAACAAGGCATGGGTGCCGACCACCAGATTGGCACTGCCATCTTTAATGCTTTGTTCTGCCGCAGTACGGGCTTTACCTTTTTGCTTGCCAGATAGCCAGGAAACAGTCAGTCCCAGTGGCTCAAACCATTTTTTAAAATTTAAATAATGCTGTTCTGCCAGAATCTCGGTGGGCGCCATCAGAGCCACTTGCCAGCCTTCTTCCAGAGCATGACAGGCTGCCACACCAGCAACCAGTGTTTTACCTGCACCGACATCGCCCTGTACCAGACGCAACATCGGTTTGTTGCCTTTCATGTCATGGGCAACTTCTCGTGAAACACGTTTTTGCGCCCCCGTCATTTCAAAAGGTAGACCCGTGAGCAACTGTTTGGCATAACGCTTACTTGGTGAAAATGCAGGAGCTTCAATCTGCTGAATAAAGGCACGGCGGGTCAGTAAACTGATCTGATGCGCGACCAGTTCCTCAAAGATCAGACGCTGCTGGGCTGGGTGGGAACCCTGTGCCAGCTGCAACATATTGGCATCGACTGGAGGGTGATGGATATATTCCAGTGCCTGCTTCAGGTCATAGCCATTGCTGAATTTAGCCGGTAGCAATTCCGGTAGATCATCACTGTGTAGGGCGAGCGCCTGCTTGATATATTCACGTAATTTGGGTTGGGTCAGGCCTTCAGTTGCCGGGTAAATCGCGGTAAGTTGTGTCTGTGGAAGTGGGGTATGTTCAGTAATGACCTGTAGTTCGGGGTGATACATTTCCAGGCCACGGGCACCAACACGCACTTCGCCAAAAACTCTTAATCTTGCACCAACTTTGCAGCGGTCGGTAATGCCTTTATAGATATGATAGAAACGTAGGGTCACCTTGCCGCAATCATCATCCAGCAGTACGGCCATGGACTTGCGTTTACCCGGTGGAAAATCTACGCCTTTGACAATACCTTCCAGCAAATAGCTACGTCCCACAGTCAATTGATTCATGGGAATGATCGTGCTACGGTCTTCGTAGTCACGTGGCAGATGAAAGAGCAAATCATCAGTTGTGAACAGATTTAATTTTTCAAGTAATGTGGCGGCGGCATTGCCGACACCTTGTAACTGATGGACTGCAGCCATGTCCCCTCAACCAGGTTTTGTGATTCGGTGCTGAATGCATATTTTATTTATCGGTTATGGTAAAACATCCGCACGCATAGCTAAACAATTATTTGAGCAAGGTCATCAAATTAGCACAATCAGTCGCAGTGCGAAAACAGATTCCTGTGCCACTCATCATGTTCAG
Source organism: Acinetobacter sp. UBA3461 (assembly GCF_002381195.1). Lineage (NCBI taxonomy): Bacteria > Pseudomonadati > Pseudomonadota > Gammaproteobacteria > Moraxellales > Moraxellaceae > Acinetobacter > Acinetobacter sp. UBA3461. The sequence continues at coordinate 65,655 of NZ_DFRO01000037.1, forward strand.
GATGTGCATCAGCTCGATTTAAGCAGCCTTGCACCGATTGACTGGGTCTACGTCTTGCTCAGTCCTGACCAGAGTACGCTTGAAGCTTATCAGCAGACTTATCTGGATTCAGTCGGTCCAATTGTTAGGGCGCTAAAATCCCATCCGATACAACGTCTGGTTGTTGTATCTTCCACCCGGGTCTATGGTGAGAATGCCGGAGAGCAGGTGGGTGATGAAAGTGCAATTTATCCGAATGATCCGCAAGGCAAAGTCCTGCATCAAATGGAGCAGACTTATTTAGCTGCTTATCCAGACCAATGTACGATCATCCGCCCAAGTGGGATTTATGGGGCTTCAGTTGCACGCTTGGAAAAAATGGCGAGATCTATGTTCAGTTATCCAAATCTGCACTGGGCGAATCGGATTCATATTGAAGACTTGTCACGTTTTATGGCTGAGATGATTCACGTGGAACATCTTGAATCATCATATATTTTGACCAATAACCAGCCACAACTGTTGCATGAAGTTCTGCAATGGTTTCAGCAGCAGATGAGATTGCCTTTATTAAAAGTAGAAAGTGAGCAGGTGACGGGGAAAAAACTATATGCTACCCGTATGCAAAAAATGGGATATGAGTTAAAGCATCCGGACTGTTATGAGGATTATTTGGAATTGATGAAGTTATCCCCTCATCTTGAATAAAGTTGAGTTCCCTCTCCTTTTAGGAGAGGGTTAGGGAGAGGTAAGTTTTTAAACATTTTCTCTCATCCCTCTCACGAAGCAGTGTTTTTCATCCCAGAGGGAGAGAGCGCTTAAATAATCTTACTTTCTCTTCCGTTTCGCACGCTTCTTGGCTTGTTCAGCTGCCAACGCATCTAAAGCTTCTTTCAATTCTTCATCCGTAAAGGCGGTAAGGTTATGAAGCATTTGCAGCTTCACTTCGTCCAATACCAGATCCGCATACTGAGCGATATTTTTGAAGCTTTCATCAAAGACAATCGCATTGTCTTCATTGGTACTGATATAACCTTTTTGAGTTAGCGTTTTGATAAAGCTTTGGAACAGCGCCTTATCAAAGAATTCTGGTGAATTGAATTCATAAAGTACAGACAGACGCTGACCTACCAGATGGCTTAATTCTTCAACCTGACGGGTGGAGATATTGCCTGAACCACGCTGGGTGATCAGTGCCAGCGTCATGTAATAGCGCTCGATACTTTGCATGACAGGTGCAGCCAAAACTTCTAGCTGATGATGCGCTTCGCTGTTTGGTGTAGGTGCTACCAGATTTTCACCATCCTGTGCAATTAACTTCGCTGCAATCAAAGCATCAATATAAGCGTTTACTGGTGCTTTGATTTCATCTTCATGCCATTTCAGGAACAGTTCAGCTTTCAGGAATGGGTATAAGGTACTGCTGATATTCACCAGATCATCACGGCGAATAATACCATTATGATTTACCAGGGCGGCTACCAGTGATGGTAATACAAAGGCATGCACAATATTGTTGCGGAAATAGGTCAGTAAAATCGCCTGATTATCTTCGATGGCGATAATATTGCCCAGCACATGATTGACGCGTTTGATCAGTTTCAACTTCATTGCATAGGCAATGATTTCTTTCCCTGATAACGGCGTCACTTGCATACGTTCATCATATGGCAAAGACGTCAGCAGATTACGATAAGTATCTAACTGTTTGATACAAATCGCCTCATCCAGTGTGTGTTTTGGTGTTGCTAATAAAATGAGTGACAGCAGGGATACCGGGTTAATGACGGCTGCACGGTTAATATTTTCCAGAATCGCCTGTGCAGAACTATTTACTGCTTCAGATACTGCTGGCGGGATCGGATCATCATTCTTTTCAATCTTGATCTCATCCGCACCATGCTGTTTCAGCATGTCATCCAGAAACACGGGCTCACCAAAATTCAGATGTACCTTACCGAAAATACGTTCAATCTTGCGCAAGGTTTTTAGAATGCCAAAAATAGATTCTGCTTCTTTTTCCTTACCGTTCATTTCACCCACATAAGTTGCACCTTCCATCAGGCGTTCATAGCCGATATAGGTGGGTACAAATACGATAGGCTTCGCTTTGCCACGCAAATGACCATGCACGGTCATTGCCAGCATGCCGGTTTTCGGTGGTAACAGACGACCGGTACGTGAACGGCCCCCTTCAATAAAGTATTCCAGTGGAGTATTACGTGACAGAACGCTATACAGATATTCTTTGAAAACTGTCGTATAGAGTGCATTACCGCGGAAAGTACGGCGGATAAAGAAGGCACCACCGCCACGCAAGATCTGGCCAACAAATGGCATGTTCAGGTTATCACCCGCTGCGATGTACGGCACCATCAAACCACGACGATAAATCACATAAGATAATAACAGGTAGTCGATATGACTACGGTGACATGGTGCATAGACGATTTCATAGTCTTTCGCCAGTTCACGTACCGTACTGAAGTTATGTACATCAATGCCGTCATAGAGCTGAGTCCAGAGACGGGTCAGGGCCTTATCGGCAAAACGTACGGTTGAGTTGGAGTAATCTGATACGATTTCATTTAAATAACCAATCGCACGGCGTTCAGCTTCATCCACACTGATCTTGCTGCGGATACTTTCATTACGGATAGCCGCCTGCACATCTGGAGATTTGATCAGACCCTGCATCACATTACGGCGATCTGAAAGGTCAGGCCCCAGCACTACTTCTCGCTGGGCATCCAGATAGTCATTCAAGGTACTGACAATATAAGTTGCTGGAGACAGGTTTGGATGTGTCACTTTGGCATGATCAATCAGTGCACGCAGAGACTGTGCTTCATGGAACTCCAGATAAGACTGACGACCATGCAGACCAATATTCACTAGCTGTTTCATCTTGCTTGGTGTTGACCAGGTATCGGTAAATAACAGTTTGAACCAGGAATCTTCTTTCTCTGGTTCACGGCCCCATAGCACGGTCACCGGAATCAGTTCTACATCCAGTTCTGGATTCTGTTCCAGTACTTCAATCAGACGCAGCAGACGTGGTGGAAAAGCATGTGGCGGCGAGCTCAGCAGATTGCTTTCATCATGATATTGCAGGAACAATACCGAAGCTTTTTCCCGGCGCGTACCTAAATCCATTGGATCAAGTGCAGCAGGCAATTTGAGACGACGGGTTTCACCATCTACCACCAGCGCATTACTGCGAGAATGGTTTTGCAAAACATAGCAGACAATCTTTTTCTGATCTTGCTGGTCAGCCGCTGGAGCAGGGACTTCCGTTGGTACTTCCCCAAGTACATGCGGGGTAACCACAAGTTCAAGCATCTTACTTGAAAGCTTGCGATACATTTGACCAAAGCCACTCTTGGACATACCTACTCCTAATTTTACTGACCAGAACCAAAGGATTTCTGAGGGGGGATCTATTTTGATAGATTGTATTTGAAAACAATATGTCATTTTCTAACAAATTCTACAAAAGTTCTTTGATTTTAACGTGAAAAAACGTTTTTTTTATCGGAACATCTACAAAGTGAATGACAGGTCAGTCAGTCAATCTCTAGGGATTTACTCAGAATTTATGGCAGAATATTACCAGAAATGAAGCACATTGTTATTTTTCCAATATTGGATATCCCGAACATCGTATAGGTTGCCTATGAATGTCTTAACACAAGAACTGGTTGAATTGCTTAGCCTGGAAAAGCTGGAAGAGAATATTTTCCGTGGAATTAGCCGTAACCTGGTAGGCAAGCGCGTATTCGGTGGGCAGGTATTAGGACAGGCTTTGCGTGCTGCATCGTATACGACTGATCGTCCCGCACATTCATTGCATGCCTATTTCCTGTTTGGAGGAGATGTCAATGCACCGATTATCTATGAAGTAGATCGTATCCGTGATGGCAAGAGTTTTGCCAGTCGTCAGGTGCGTGCGATTCAGCATGGCCGTACTATCTTTATGTGTATGGTGTCTTTTGCCGAACCAGAAGAAGGCTTGAACTATCAGATTTCTGAACCAGAATATCCCTCAGTCGACAGCCTGAAAAATGAGGCAGAACTGAAGCATCAGATTGTTGAATTTGTACCGGAAAATGTCCGTGCTTCATTTATGCGTGATCGCCATGTAGAAATTCGTCCTGTGATGCCGGTGAATCCATTCCAGCCGCAACCGGAAGCGCCAAATTATGCGCACTATATCCGTACCCATGGCCAAGTCGCTCCGGAAGTAGATGAAGTTTCTCTGCATCAGGCGATTGCTGCCTTCTACTCAGACTTTACCTTGATGACGACAGCATTGCGTCCACATGGTCTGAGCTATATTTCACCAAACTTGCAATGTGCCAGTATCGACCATGCCATGTATTTCCATAAGCCATTCCGGGCCGATGAATGGATGCTTTATGATATGGATGCGACAGTGAGTGCCAGCTCACGTGGTCTGAACTTCGGTCGTATGTGGCAGAATGGAGAACTGGTCTGTAGTACAACCCAGGAAGGTCTGATCCGTCTGCGAGAAATTGAAACCCAGTAAGATTTAAAATAAAAAAGCCGGATTAGAGTTCCGGCTTTTTTATGGGTGTGATTTGAATTTAGTGGCAATGTGGCACATCATTGCTTGAATGCTTATGGCAGCCTTGCTGTTCTTTACCGCCCGAAGAGTGTGCAAAAACCTGCCCGATGCTGCAAATGAGTGCAACAGCAATGATCATTTTTTTCATGAACGTGTATTTCCTTTGTATAAAACCAGCTTATTGCACTGATTAAGCACATCGCGTGCCAAAATTCGGTACATCACCATATGGATTAAATGAATAATAAAAGGTATTTTGCTGCAAAGCGTTTATAAAATTTTACTCGATTATCCGAAACTTGCATGGCATAGTGCCGGATAAGTTCAATATTAAAATGTCCATGAAGATGAGCTTAAATACGCAAATTCTAGTTGCCGCAGTATTGGGTGTCGTGTTTGGTTTTTTATTAAATCTTTTCCCACAAACCACGTTTGAAGAGCTCAGCCTGTATGGTCTGGGTATCATGAGCAGCATCTTTATTGGTTTGCTAAAAATGTTGCTGGTTCCACTGATCTTTAGCTCGATTGTGGTTGGAGTATCGAATCTGCAAGCTGGTGGTCAGCTGAGCCGAACCTGGAAAATTACCTTGGCATGCTGTGTCACCACGACCACCCTGGCTTTAATCTTGGGATTGGCTTGTGCCCATCTGTTTGATGTGGGCAAGGGTGTCGATGTAGTAATGTTCCAGGATGCCATGGCTCAGCATAAAACTCCGGATACCTTAACGCCGTCTTCATTCTTTACCAACTTTATTCAGAATACCCTGATCAATCCGTTTAAGGCCTTTGCCGATGGTAATGTGCTGGCAGTGGTGGTCTTTGCACTCTTTGTCGGTGTGGCACTGGTGGCAGGAGGAGACAAGTTCCGGACGGTACGTAAGCTCAGTATGCAGTTCTTTGACATCATGATGCTGATGATTGGTTGGGTCATGAAACTGGCGCCATTCGGGATTTTTGCGCTACTGGCCAAGCTGATTGCCACTGAAGATATTTCGGTACTGAGCCGTCTGGCAGAGTTTGCTGCGGTAGTAACAGGCACCACCATTTTCCACGGTCTGGTAGTTCTACCATTATTGTTGTGGATCTTCGGGAAAATGAACCCGATTACCTTTTTCAAAGGCACTCGCGCAGCCTTGATTACCGCTTTTGCAACCAGTTCCAGTTCTGCAACCATGCCATTATCCATGAAATGTGCCCAGGAAAATCTGGGAGTACGTCCACATACGGCAGGCTTTGTCATTCCGCTTGGGACTCAGCTAAACATGGATGGTACGGCACTGTATGAAGCCGCAGCAGCTTTGTTTATTGCCAACCTCATGGGACTTGATCTGACGTTGGGGCAGCAATTGGTCGTGTGTGCCACAGCAATGATTGCATCTTTAGGCGCACCGGGTATTCCAAGTGCCGGAATGGTGACTATGATCATGGTACTGCAATCAGTGGGTCTACCTGCAGAAGCCATTGCGATCCTGTTGCCGATTGACCGACTGCTCGATACGGTCAGGACTGTGGTGAATGTGCAGGGTGATATGATGATCAGTGTCGTGGTTGACCGACATACCCGTGAACCGCAGCTGGATCATTCCATCTCTAGTTGAGGATTGAAAACCACCTCCCACAGATGTCCATCTAGATCCTGAAAATAGCCTGCATAGCCGCCATAAAATGTGGCCTGTGCAGCTTTCACAATCTTGGCTCCAGCTTTTTCAGCCTGAGTCATGACCTGATCGACATCTAATGGGCTATAGACATTGTGTCCCAAGGTCATTTGCGTGGGACACATCAGGCTCGGTTCGAGTCCGGTATCATGCTGGATGCTGCTTTGCGGCCATAAAGCCAGTTTTAATCCAGCCTGTAGTTCAATAAATGCGACTGCGCCATATTCAAATTCTTTGCCAACAATGCCTTTACTGGGAAAGCCCAGCCCATCACAATAAAAGCGTAGTGCAGCCTCCAGGTCGCGAACACCGAGTGTAATCACTGAAATCCGTGCTTGCATGAGCTCATCCTTATGGTCATGTCTATAGCTTTATCTTAGGTCAAATAAAAAGCAGGGAAATGATCCCTGCTGTTAGAAATTGTAATAAGAGGAGAGCTTAGGCGACTTTTAAACCTGCCCGTTTGGCCGCAGGGGAGTGCTCAAGATAATACAGGGCATCATCGGTACTGCCTTCATGCACCGGATCATACCATGGCATCAGATAGCCGAGTTGCTGAGAAACCAGCCATAGGGGATTCGGTAACAAACGATTGTCCTGCTGTGAAATACGGAACCATTCTTTCCAGATCCAAGGTTTATACACCGCTGGTTTCAGCTGCTTAAAACGAGGGTCTTGTGCCAACAAGCGTGCTGCACCGTCGACCCACAGACCAATTACTCCAATAATCACCACCACACTTAAATAGTAGCGGGCGATATAACCGCCACCGAGATGACGATATAAGTCAAATGCTACACTGCGATGCTCAATTTCTTCTGCGCCATGCCATTTCACCAGATCTAGCATATTCGCGTCAGCACCAAGCCGTTCCCACTCGGTGTTATAGAGCGCATATTTTCCAAGGACACAGGTCATATGCTCTACAGTTGCGACGACACCAAGCCGGAACAGATCCCATTGATGTTCTGCGATTTTAGGAATTTTCAGACCAAGCGGCTGATCGGCCAGCAATTGATTGAACAGGAAATCCATAATGTCCAGATTACGCTGGATATCAATCTGGCGTTCAGATAGATACTCTTTATTGGCCGAATTATGTGCCTGAGCATGCATGGCTTCCTGACGGATAAAAGCCTGTACATCATGCTTTAATTTTTCGTCGGTGATCTGAGCGAGAACCTTGTTATACAAGCGGCAGAGCCAGAATTCACCGGCCGGCAGAATATTATTAATTTCATTCACAAAGTAACTGGCGAAAGGCTGATTTGGAATCCAGTCAATCGGGGTAGCCTGCCATTCAAACTTAACTTTGCGTGGTTGGATAAAATAGGAAATTGAAGAGCCAATTTTTGTTGTTTTGAATCGTGAGAGTAGAGACATGGGTGGATCCATCACTGCTTGATCAATACAGTATGAAAAAAATGCCCCGAATCGCTGCAGGCAATACGGGACATTATTTTGTCACTTGGATCACATCGGACTTATTTTAGCTGTTCTTGTTCGACAATCTCTGTTTGATCAGCTTCAACCGGCTCATCCAGATTATTTAATTCACTCGCAGTAATTTCATGATCTGGGTCTGAGTCAGTTTCATCTTCTAGCTCAACAGATTCAATCGGTTCATCAGCTTCGTTTAAATCATGGATTGATGCTTCAGGAATACTATCCAGATCAAATTCCGTTGGTTGATCCAAGGTAAAGTTCAGACGACCGGCCATCACACTTGCCAGTTCTTCCAGACCTTCTTTATTTAAAGAGGAAAATAATTGAATCGAGAAGTTCAGCTTCATTTTATTTAATGTTGCTTTGACTTCCTGCAAGGCTTTGGACGCAGGACCACGATTCAGCTTGTCTGATTTGGTCAACAAGACATGCACGAACAGGTGACGTGAATAGGCCCATTCCAGCATCATCACATCAAAGTGTTGTAGTGGATGACGGATATCCATCAACAGCACCAGACCTTGCAAGCTCTTACGGTGAATCAGGTAATTTTCTAGTTCTTTCTGCCAGACCAGTTTCATTTTTTCAGGTACAGCTGCATAACCATAACCGGGTAAGTCGACCAGACGCTGGTCTGGATTGCCGAGGCTGAAGAAGTTAATCATCTGGGTACGGCCTGGTCTTTTCGAAGCACGTGCCAATTGTTTCTGATTGGTCAGCGCATTGATGGCACTGGATTTACCCGCATTGGAGCGACCGGCGAATGCAACTTCATAACCTGTATCTTCAACACACAGGTTAAGTTTGGGTGCACTCATTAAAAATTCAGCTTTGCGCAGCCAATTGAGCGAGCGCACAGAGTATTCAGTAATCGCAGGATCGACTTTTTTGGTATAGCTAATCTTTTGCTTTGGGGCAGCAGCTGCCTTACTGTTTTTCGATTTTCCTCTGCTGTGGTGCATGGCTCAACTTCAAACTTAAATTTACAAGCAGCTATTATAAAGGAAGTCGCTTGGGCAAGCGAACTTTCAATGCAAGACTTGGTAAGCAGAAAGTGAAAACTAAAGATTGATCAGGCCGATTGGTGACTGGATGCTGTAATGACCTTGCAGTGGTGTTACCACTTCACTGAGCGTATATTGATCCAGGCTGGCATAAAACTGCTCTACGGCATCATCTAAAATGCCTTTTAAACCACAATTTTTACGCAGCACACAGGGTGGGGTATTGCATTCTACCACTTGGCTATCCTGTTGCAGGATACGCACGATTTGACCCAATGGTATTTTTAAGGTGAGCGGATTCATGCGAATGCCGCCGCCTCGCCCACGAGTAGTGATGAGCCAGTCCTGCTTTGCCATAAAATGTACGATTTTCATGGCATGGTTCTCTGACACCTGCAGCTCATTCGCGAGTTCCGCAATGGTATACGGCATTTCTTTCGGCTGAGCGATGTACATGAGAATCCGTAAGGCGTAATCGGTAAATTTATTTAACTGCATTATAAATCTAGAGTTTTTATACAAAGCAGGGCTAGTCTAACACAGCCAGACTAGCCCTTGCTTGATTTCAGTTTAAGCTGACTGCTTAGTGGCGAACGCCACCAGTACCAAAGGCTTCACTGTGAATATTCTCAGCAGGAATGCCTCGTGCAACCAGCGCTTTGTGTTGTTCTGCCATAAATGGCATTGGGCCACATAGATAGTAATCAGCATTTTCTGGTAATAAAGCACGATCAACTGTACTCAGATCCAGACGGCCTGCTACATCATAGTCTTCACCCAGTTTGTCACCTTGGTGCGGGAATTCGTAAGCAGTCAGCGTGCTTAAACGTGGATATTTGGCTTTCAAATCATGAATGTGCTGTTTCATGGCATGCACCTGTTTGCTACGGCAGGCATGAATGAAAGTCACAGGCTGTGGCATATCCAGAGTTACCAACTGATTTAGCATGGCTACCATTGGAGTCAGACCTACACCCCCACTGATGAATACATTACGTTTGTTTGGATCAATCAAGTAGAAATTACCTGTTGGTGCAGACACTTCAATTTCTGAGCCTTCTGCCAAGCTATGTAAAGTATTAGATACCCAGCCTGGAACCAAATCACCTTTTTGATCTTCACGCTTCACTGAAATACGCAGGTATTCATCTTGAGGACAAGTTGAAAGCGTATATTGACGTGGTTGTCTCAAATTCAGTTCAGGCACAAACACACGTACAGAAATATACTGACCTGCTTCATACTTCGGTAATGGTCCGCCGTCGACTGGTGCCAGGTAGAACGAAGTGATCTCTTCACTTTCTACTACTTTCTTGGCAATCTTGAAATTGCGCCAGCCTAACCAGCTACCTTTAGTCTGTTCATGTTGATCATAAATCGCTTTTTCAGTCGCAATGAACAGGTCTGCTAATTGTCCATATGCAGTAGCCCACGCATCAATCAGTGGATCATCCATAGAAATATTGAGTACCTCACTGATTGAATGCAGCAGGTTTTCCCCAACAATACTGTAATCAGGTGCTTTAATATTTAAACTGACATGTTTGTGCGCAATAAGTTCAACCACAGGTAACAGCACAGAGGGATCTTCGATATTTTCAGCATATGCTAAAACTGCACCTGCCAAGGCTTGTGCCTGAGCACCGCTACGCTGGTGCCCCATATTGAAGGTCTCTTTTAGATCAGGGTTATTGTTTAACATGCGGTTGTAAAAATAACCGGTTAAAGCAACCCCATTTTCACGAAGCACAGGTACTGTAGCTTTTACTAGGTCAATTTGCTGTGGAGTCATAGCAGATCTCTCATGGCTGTTATTTATAAGATGTATTTAAAATACATCTTTAAAGATATATTCACAATACATCTTTAAGTAAAAACCATGAAAAAATTATGGGATATTAAAATATCCCATAAAAATAAAGAAAATAATCGGAGAAAGAAGGGTTATCTCTTACCAAATAATGACCCTAATAAACCACGGACAATTTTCTGGCCGGTAGTGCTACCCAAAGTGCGTGCGGCACTTTTGGCAAAGGTACCCACAATATCCTGTGTGAGTTTTTCACGTTGCTTGACTGCACGTTCAGCTTCTTTTTGCTGTTCACGTGCCAAACGTTCCTGTTCCTTGGCTTGCTGCTTGGCAAGTTCCGCGGCTTGAATCTGCTGCTGACGTTCCAGTACTTTTTGCTGCAGCATCTCATGTGCACTGTCACGGTCAACTTCCTGCTCATAAATACCAGCGACAATGCTTTGTTGCATCAGTGCCTTACGTTCTTCTAGTGTAATTGAGCTAAAAGAAGAATGTGGGGGCATGATCCAGCCACGTTCCACAATCTGTGGAGTCCCTTTTTCATCCAGACAGCTAATCAGTGCTTCACCGACAGCCAGTTCGGTAATGGCATCCTGAACTTTAAATTCTGGATTAGCTCGAAAAGTATCTGCCGCCGTTTTTACCGCTTTTTGGTCTTTAGGGGTAAAAGCACGTAAAGCATGTTGTACACGGTTGCCGAGTTGACCTAAAACGCTTTCGGGTAAATCGAGTGGATTCTGGGTGACAAAGTAAATCCCTACACCTTTAGAACGAATCAAACGCACCACCTGTTCAATCTTTTCTTGCAGGGCAAGGCTAGTATTATCAAACAACAAATGGGCTTCATCAAAGAAAAACACCAGTTTAGGTTTATCTAGGTCACCGACTTCCGGTAACTGTTCAAACAGCTCCGAAAGCATCCATAGCAGGAAGGTGGCATATAGCTTGGGTGTATTCATCAGCTTATCAGCAGCAAGCAAGTTGATATTGCCATGACCTTGACTGTCGGTTTGTAAAAAATCCATCAGATCCAGTGCTGGTTCACCAAAGAATTGCTCACCGCCTTGATCAGCCAAGGCAAGCAGATTGCGTTGAATCGCACCAAGGCTCGCAGGTGAAAGATTTCCATAGTCGGCCTTACATTCGGCAACATGCTCAGTAACATAACTGATCATGGCCTTTAAATCTTTAAAGTCGATCAGTAATAGTCCCTGATCATCAGCAATACGGAAAATGGCGGAGAGCACCCCTTCCTGAGTGTCGTTCAGATTCAAAATACGGGCAAGAAGGAGGGGGCCAATCTCGGAAATGGTAGTGCGAATCGGATGGCCTTGCTCGCCAAATAAATCCCAGAATACCACAGGCGACGCTGAAAAAGGGATGGACTCGATATTCAGGCTTTTAATGCGTTCATCAAATTTGGGATTGTTTTCCCCGGCTTTCGCCAAGCTGGAAACATCACCCTTGGCATCGGCCAAAAATACCGGTACACCAATTCGGGAAAAACTTTCTGCCAGTACCTTTAATGTTACGGTCTTACCGGTACCGGTTGCACCGGCAATCAGACCATGGCGGTTGGCAAGCTGAGAATGCAGCACGATATCCTGTGTAGTATCGGCGGTTTTTTTAGCGATTACGATTGGTGTACCCATATAATTTCCTATTTGTTATTTATTCATTTTTAACTTTTTTCATGTTTTGTAGTGCGTGTTGAATGTCTTCAATCAGATCTTCCGGATGTTCTAATCCAATACAGAAGCGCACCAGGAAGCCTTCTTTCAAATGTGAATGTTCAAGCACACGCATATCTTTTAAGTTATATAGCATGACCAAGCTAACAGGACCACCCCAGCTAAAACCAAGCTTAAATAGTTTTAAGTTGTCACAAAAATTGCGGATATCTTGCAGTTCATATTTACTGTCAAAAATTACACTGACCAGGCCGGCACTATGACCTTCCTTGCAAATTTCTTTCCAATATTGATGACCTGCGCTATGCGGATCGGCTGGATGCAGTACCTGCACAAACTCCGCTTGCTGTTTTAACCAGGTGAGAATGTTGAGTGCACTACTGGATTGATGTGCATAACGCAGCTGCATGGAAGCAAGACTACGTTGCACCTGAGCAACGTCATCACCTGAGACAGCAATGCCTTGAATGGCATGTGCGCGGAACAATTGGTGATGCAGTTCTTTATCACGCGTGACCACTGAACCCATCAGAATGTCACCACCACCGCTTGGATATTTGGTCAGCGCATGTACGGATAAATCTACACTTAGGTGTTCATCACCAAAATCAAAGGCATTAAAGGCCAGACCCGCGCCCCAGGTATTGTCCAGTGCAGTCAGAATATTGTGTGCTTGAGCTTTCTTCACGAGGCCATTTAAATCCGGAAATTCCAGTGTGACTGAGCCCGCTGCTTCCAGCCAGATCAGTTTGGCTTTATCTGAAGGATTAAAGCTTTCCAGGCATAATGGATTATAAACTTGTACCTGAATGCCATAACGTGTTTCCAGGTTGCGTAGATGCTCCATGTTTGGGCCATAAATATTGTCCGGTACCCAAACTTCCTCTCCCTGACTTAAAAAACAGGAATTCACGAGATTAATCGCAGATAAACCGCTAGGTGCAAGCAGGTGATAGAGCCCACCTTCGAGCTGGGCAATGTTATCGCCTAAGGTAAATGTGGTTGGGGTACCATGTGTGCCATAGCTATAGTCATAATCATCGGTCCAATGGCGATTAAACAGGGCATCGGTATTGTTAAAAATAATGGTTGATGCACGATAGAGGGGAGGTTGAACCGTCGAAATGTACTGAGGGGCCTTTCGTGGTGCATGAATCAGGGCGGTTTGAGGATTTTTTTTCATGCTGCAGCTCATATCTGGAGTCAAAAACAGCTTTAGCTTAAGAGAATCTTTGCTTTAGTGCTACTTGCGTTATCAATTGTTTAAAAACCTCACATAAAATAAAAAGTTGGCTTCATTTTTGCAAAACCTAGCCTATATAGATACAAGAACAGGTTCGAGCGCATGAAGTCGCATTTACGAGTACATTATTTTCAGCATATTGCTGGTGAAGGTTACGGTAGTTGTCATGAATTTTTAAAGCAGCATCAGGCGCAAATTACGGCGACTGAATTTTTTGCTTTACCTGTGGATCGTCCTTTGGAAATAGAAGCGCTACCTGCAGTAGAAGAAGTAGATTTGCTCATTATTATGGGCGGCACCATGAGTGTAAATGATGAAGCAAATTTCCCTTGGTTGAAAATAGAAAAACGCTGGTTACGTCGTTACTTGTCTCAGGGGAAGCCAGCGATTGGTTTGTGTCTAGGTGGACAGCTGATTGCCAATGCCTTGGGGGCAGCAGTCAGTTATAATCCGGAACAGGAACTGGGGTGGATGTCTGTCAGTAAAGTGGCCAATGTGCCAGCAGACTGTTTTAGTTTACCTGAGCAATTCCGGATCATGCAGTGGCATAGCGAGACCTTTGAAATTCCCAAAGGGGCGGTACATCTGGCAGAAAATGAAGCCTGTCGCAACCAGATGTATCAATTGGGCAAAAATGTTCTCGGTTTCCAGTTCCATCCAGAAATAACCCCGGAAACCTTGGCCCTGTTTTTAGAAGATGAAGATGAGTTGCTAAAATTTTCAGGAAAATATGTGCAGCCTGTGCATGAGCTCAGAAAAAGCCCAAAATCTAATTTTATTGAAGGAAATCAAATACTAAATCGCGCAATCGAATATGTGGTAGAGAAATCAGCCTGACGGGTGAAAAACAAACTCTTGATTTAGCAACCAAATTGATTTGCAGACGAAAACTATAAAAGGCATTTGCTTATGCATTAAACAATGGCTATAATAAGCCACCCTTCGATAGGAAGGATGTTAACTGCGAAGAAAGTAGTTAACTATCGTTACAGTCGTGGCATCGATCATGACCTTAGTGATAATTCACTGCTCTTGACACTTACCTCAAAAATTAGTGGGGTGAGATGCGTCAAGAGTGATTCTTTATATATTTGGCTTGGAGTTTACTGGTATGTCTAACCAGAGAATTCGTATCCGTCTTAAGTCTTTTGATCACCGTCTAATTGATCAATCAGCTCAAGAAATCGTAGAAACAGCAAAACGTACTGGCGCACAAGTTTGTGGTCCAATTCCAATGCCTACACGCATTGAACGTTTTAACGTTTTAACATCACCACACGTAAACAAAGACGCGCGTGACCAGTACGAAATCCGTACTTACAAGCGTTTGATCGACATCGTTCAACCTACAGACAAAACTGTAGATGCATTGATGAAGTTAGATCTTGCAGCTGGTGTTGATGTTCAGATCGCATTGGGTTAAGGCTTTCGGGTTAATTAACGCTCTAAGTTAATTAGGCCGCTTTTTTAGAGGTTTATGCACATGGCTATTGGTTTAGTCGGTCGCAAGTGCGGTATGACACGTATCTTTACAGATGCTGGTGTTTCTGTGCCTGTTACAGTGATTGAGGTTGATCCTAACCGCATCACTCAAATCAAAACGCTTGAAACTGATGGTTATCAAGCGATTCAAATCACTACTGGTGAACGTCGCGAATCTCGCGTAACTAACGCTCAGAAAGGTCACTTCGCTAAAGCGGGTGTTGCTGCTGGTCGTCTGGTTCAAGAATTCCGCGTTTCAGAAGCTGAGCTTGAAGGTCGTGAAGTTGGTGGTACGCTTACTGTTGAGTTGTTCCAAGTAGGTCAAATCGTTGACGTAACTGGTACTTCCAAAGGTAAAGGTTTCCAAGGTGGTGTTAAGCGTTGGAACTTCCGTACTCAAGATGCTACTCACGGTAACTCTGTTTCTCACCGTGTTCTAGGTTCTACAGGTCAAAACCAGACTCCTGGTCGCGTGTTCAAAGGCAAAAAAATGGCTGGCCATTTAGGTGCTGAACGCGTAACTACACAGGGTCTTGAAATCGTTGCTATCGACACTGAACGTTCAGTTCTAGTGGTTAAGGGCGCGGTTCCTGGTGCTACTGGTGGCGACGTAACTGTTCGTCCTACGATCAAGGCCTGAGGGGAAATAACGTGAATTTAAATACTGTTTCCGGCTCTGCTGTTGAATTATCAGAAGTTGCGTTCGGTCGTGAATTTAATGAAGCTCTTGTACACCAAGTTGTTACAGCTTACCTAGCTGGTGGTCGTCAAGGTTCTAAAGCTCAAAAATCACGCGCAGACGTTTCTGGCGGTGGTAAAAAACCATTCCGTCAAAAAGGTACTGGCCGCGCTCGTGCTGGTTCTATTCGTAGCCCAATCTGGGTTGGCGGTGGTAAAACTTTTGCTGCTCGTCCACAAGACTGGTCTCAAAAAGTAAACCGTAAAATGTACCGCGGTGCTATGCAATGCATCCTGGCTGAACTTGTTCGTCAAGATCGCTTAGTTTTAGTTGAAGAGTTTGCTGTTGCAGCTCCAAAAACTAAAGAATTGCTTGCAAAACTTAACGACTTAAATGCGACTCGTGCATTGATCGTTACTGATGCTGTTGATGAGAACTTGTATCTAGCTGCTCGTAACCTTCCACACGTAGATGTGGTTGATGCGACTGCAATCGATCCTGTTAGCTTGATCGCGTTCGATAAAGTTGTTATGTCTGTAGCTGCTGCTAAGAAAATTGAGGTAGAACTCGGATGAACAACGAACGTTTATATCAAGTCCTGCAAGGACCTGTTTTCTCAGAAAAAGCACAAGTTTTAGGTGAAACTGCTGGTGTTCAAGTTTTTAAAGTTGCTATTGATGCAACTAAACTTGAAATCAAAAAAGCAGTTGAGCAATTGTTTGGTGTTCAAGTTGTTAAAGTTAACACTACGATCACTAAAGGTAAAACTAAACGCTTTGGTAAAACTATCGGACGTCGTTCTGATGTTAAAAAAGCATACGTCACCCTGAAAGCTGGCCAAGATGTAGAAATGGCTGACTTGGGCGATGCCGCTGAAAGCGCAGCGGAATAAGGACGAAAACTATGCCTATTCAAAAATGTAAGCCAACGTCTCCAGGACGTCGCTTTGTAGAGAAAGTCGTTCACGACCATCTTCACAAAGGTGCTCCTTATGCTCCACTAGTTGAAGCTAAAAAACGTACTGGCGGCCGTAATAACAACGGTCACATTACGACTCGTCACGTTGGTGGCGGTCACAAGCAACACTACCGTATCGTAGACTTCAAACGTAACAAAGACGGCATCCCAGCTGTAGTTGAGCGTATCGAATACGATCCAAACCGTTCTGCGCACATTGCGTTGTTGAAGTATGCTGACGGTGAACGTCGCTACATCATCGCGCCTAAAGGTTTACGCGCTGGTGATTCAGTACAATCTGGTAACGATGCTCCAATTCGTCCAGGTAACTGCTTACCACTTCGTAACATGCCTATCGGTTCTACTCTTCACAACATCGAGCTTAAAATCGGTAAAGGCGCACAGTTAGTACGTTCTGCTGGTACATCTGCTCAATTGTTGGGTCGTGACGGTTCATACGCTATCATCCGTCTTCGTTCAGGTGAGATGCGTAAAGTACACGTTGAATGTCGCGCTGTGTTAGGTGAAGTATCTAACTCAGAAAGCAACCTTCGTTCATTGGGTAAAGCTGGTGCAGCGCGCTGGCGTGGCGTTCGTCCTACCGTTCGTGGTATGGCGATGAACCCGGTAGATCACCCGCACGGTGGTGGTGAAGGTCGTAGCAAAGGTATTCAACCTGTAAGCCCATGGGGTCAAAAAGCTAAAGGGTACAAGACACGTACCAACAAGCGTACGACTAAGATGATTATTCGCGACCGTCGCGTTAAGTAACAAGTAAAGGAATCTGACAATGCCTCGTTCTCTGAAAAAAGGCCCATTCGTCGATGCGCACTTGTTCGCTAAGGTTGAAGCGGCTATCGCGGCTAATAACCGTAAGCCGATCAAAACTTGGTCGCGTCGTTCGATGATCCTCCCGGATTTTGTTGGTTTAACAATTTCTGTACACAATGGCCGTAACCATGTTCCAGTGATCATCTCTGAACATATGGTTGGACACAAGCTTGGTGAATTTGCACCGACTCGTACCTACCGTGGTCACGGTGTTGACAAGAAATCTAAACGTTAATAGGTGCTATGATGGAAGTAACTGCTAAATTACGCGGTGCCGCTATCTCGGCACAAAAAGCTCGTTTGGTTGCAGATCTTATCCGCGGCAAATCTGTTGCGCACGCACTTAACATTTTGAACTTCAGCAACAAAAAAGCTGCAGTCCTAGTTAAGAAAGCGTTAGAGTCTGCAATTGCAAACGCTGAACACAATAACAGTTTAGATGTAGACGACCTTAAAGTTTCTACGATCTACGTTGATGAAGGCATGAGCCTGAAACGTATTATGCCACGTGCTAAAGGCCGTGCAGATCGTATTACTAAGCGTACTTGTCACATTACCGTTAAGGTAGGGGTTTGATATGGGTCAGAAGGTTCATCCAATCGGTATCCGCCTAGGTGTTGTGAAACGTCATAACGCTAACTGGTATGCGAGTCCGAAACAATACGCTGAATACTTGCTTAAAGATTTGCAAGTTCGTGAGTTTTTAACTAAAAAACTTAAGAATGCAATGATCAGCAATATTCTTATCGAACGTCCTACAGGCGCTGCTAAAGTAACTATTAGCACTGCTCGTCCTGGTATCGTTATCGGTAAAAAAGGCGAAGACATTGAGAAATTACAACGCGAATTAACATCTATCATGGGTGTTCCTGCGCAAGTAAGCATCAACGAAATCGATCGTCCAGACTTAGACGCACGTCTTGTTGCTGAAGCTATCGCTTCTCAATTAGAAAAACGTGTAATGTTCCGTCGTGCTATGAAGCGTGCGGTTCAAAACACAATGCGTGCTGGCGCTAAAGGTATCAAAGTTGAAGTTTCAGGCCGTTTAGGTGGTGCTGAGATCGCTCGTACTGAATGGTATCGTGAAGGTCGTGTACCTCTACATACACTTCGTGCAGACATCGACTATGCTACTATGCGTGCTGAAACTACTTACGGTACGATTGGTGTTAAAGTTTGGATCTTCCGTGGTGAGATCTTGGGTGGCATGAAACAAGTCATGAACCCAGCTCCAGCTGAAGAACGTCCAGCTAAACGCGGTCGCGGTCGTGGTGAAGGTCAAGAGCGTCGTGGTCGTCGCAATGATCGTTCTGCTGAAAAAGGAGAATAATCCATGTTGCAACCTAAACGTATGAAATTCCGTAAGGTGCAAAAAGGCCGTAACACTGGTCTTGCACACCGCGGTAGTTCAGTATCTTTCGGTACAATCGCTCTTAAATCAATTGAACGTGGTCAAATGACTGCGCGTCAAATTGAAGCAGCGCGTCGTACTATCAGCCGTCGTATTAAACGTGGTGGTAAGATCTTTATCCGTGTCTTCCCAGACAAACCTATTACTTCTAAACCTCTTGAAGTTCGTATGGGTAAAGGTAAAGGTTCTGTGGAATACTGGGTTTGCCAAATCAAACCAGGTAAAGTCTTGTACGAAATTGATGGTGTTAACGAAGAATTAGCTCGTGAAGCATTTACGCTTGCAGCTGCTAAACTTCCGTTTAAAACCACTATCGTGACTCGGACGGTAATGTAATGAAAACTAAAGATCTACGTGAAAAGTCGGTAGAAGAGTTGACAGCTTTGCTTGATGAGCAACAGCTTAACCAATTCCGTCTTCGTATGGCGAAAGCAACTGGTCAATTGGGTAAATCGCACGAAGTGCAATTAACTCGCAAGACTATTGCTCGTATCAAGACCCTCCTTACCGAAAAACAGGGGAACGGACAATGAGTGAACAAACAGTCCGCACGTTAACAGGCAAAGTAGTAAGCGACAAAATGGACAAGTCTATTGTTGTGCTTATCGAACGTCGTGTTCAACACCCGTTGTATGGCAAATCAATCCGCCGTTCAACAAAATTACATGCTCATGATGAAAACAACACAGCTAAAACTGGTGATGTTGTAACAATCAAAGAAAGCCGCCCAATTTCTAAAACTAAGTCTTGGACTCTAGTTGAAGTTATTGAAGCAGCTGCTGAGTAATTAACGTTCTTGTTGCATCATCGGTCAAATTCGAGTACTCTTTGAGCCTTTCGAATTTGCGACCGGTGATGCTCGGTTTTGGAGTAGGGCAATGATTCAGACCGAAACTATGCTCGACGTAGCAGACAACAGTGGTGCTCGCCGCGTACAATGTATTAAAGTACTTGGTGGTTCACATCGTCGTTATGCTTCTGTTGGCGACATTATTAAAGTTACTGTAAAAGAAGCAAT
>NZ_DFRO01000038.1:0-71956 GCF_002381195.1 Acinetobacter sp. UBA3461
TTAATGTTTAATTTACTATATTGAATTAAATTTTAAGATTATCTTAAGATAATAAATGGATTTAGACTTAAGTCTATTATTTTTATTAAAATAAAGATCTTTATATAAATAAAAGATAATAATTATTAATTTTTTATAATTTAGTAAAATTGGAATGGATAAAATCATAATGATTTCATGTTGTTAAGTTAAATCAATTGGGATTATTAATTTAATTTGTAAGATAATTTTGAAAAAATTAAATACTTGAAAAATAAGCAAAATAAACGTTTAATTAATTCTGATTATTTTGGTTGGTTTTTTTAGGGGCTCCTATGCAGGTTCAAGTTATAGCAAAAGAAAATGGTAGTAATAGTTTAATAAAAAATTATTTACATAAAATTAAATTAACTGATAGCTCCATTGTCTTAATAGATGTAAAAGTTGAAGATATAGAAAAGATTGAATATTTAAATAATCAGGCAGTAATCACTTTAAAGAACGGTGAAAAAATAGCAGTTGATAATTTTAATATAGAAGAAAGCTCGCTAGTTTTTAGAAATGAGCAAGCAGAATTGTTTTTATTTGATTTTAAAACAGTTACTTATAACCCTATAGATAAGATTGAACCATTATTATATGGGCAGTCAGAAAGTTCATTTGTAAGTGTTTGGCCATTTGTTGGTTTAGCGCTTGGTGGAATTGGTCTAATTGCGGGTGCGGCAGGAGGTAGTGGGGGTGGCGGATCATCAGAAGCAGTAACAAAAGTGAAAAAGCCTCAGGATGTTATCATCGGTAATGGTGATTCATTTATCAATAAAGAAGAAGTTCAAGATGATAAGGTTGAAGTCACTATAGACTTACCTACAGGCTTAACAGATCAGGATAAAGTGATCGTAAATGGTGAAGAGCATGCACTTACACAAGAAGATGTTGAAGCAGGTAAAATTGTAGTTAATGTACCTTTAGAGGGAAAAACTGAAGGTAAATTTGATGTTACTGTAGAAATTAAAGATAAAGCAGGCAATGTTTCTGACAGTGTTACAGAGTCAGCGATTATAGATCTCACCCCGCCGATAGTAGATGATGTGATCCTTAAAATTGATAGAATTGCGCAAGATGGTGTAATTAATATTGAGGAATCAAACGACAAAGTTATTGTAATTGGTCAATTGACCTCGATACCTAAAGATAGCATCGCAACTAAGATTCAAGTTACGGTAGGTGAAGAGACTGTTGATGCCATTATTTTTGATTTTAAAAATGGTATTTGGTCGGCACAACTTCAAGGGGCATCATTTGGTAATGTAGCTGGTGAAGTTAATGCGACAGTAACCTTTAAGGATCAAGCGGGTAATACTTCCACCAAGAGTACAGCTTCAAATTATGAAGTAGACCTAAGTAAGCCTGAAGTTAAAAGTATTGAACCTGCAGATAAAGTTCTAGCCAAAGATGAAGTTGTCACAATTACGATTACCTTTAATGAAGAGATTAAGGGCCTTGAGCTTTCTGACTTCGAAGCGAAAGGTGGCTTGATTTCAGGTCTTCAACAGTTTGCAGATGATAAAACAGTCTGGACTTTAAGCTTTAAACAGGCAGGTACAGATCAACCAAGTCTTAAACTAAAAGAAGGGTCGTACACAGACCTTGCAGGCAACCCGGGTTCAGAGAAAGTCTTGGATAAAGCCAATGGTGGATTTGAATCGGACATCACACCACCAGCATTAGGTGATGTAATTTTCAACATTGTAAGTATTGCTACTGACGGTATTGTCAATGCCGTAGAATCAGCGTCTTTAAATGTTCCTATTGTTGGTAAGTTAAGCTCAATTCCATCAGACAGTACGCTTACAGCAATTAAAGTTACAGTAGGTGATCAAGTTGTTGAAGCACAAATTGTTAACTTGGAAACAGGTGAGTGGACAGCGAATATTGAAGGTAAACATTTCCTCAATAATACTCAAGTTTTGGCTGAAGCGACGTTTAAGGATGCGGCAGGAAACACTTCAGCTAAGACAACGGTTGAGAACTACACTGTAGATACAACTGCACCGAAAGTTGAGAGTATCACAGCATCGGATACGCTTTTGGCTAAAGGCGAAAAAGTAATTATTACTGTCAAGTTTAGCGAAGAAGTTAAAGGCCTCGACATTAATGATTTTGTCCCAGTAGGTGGTAGTGTTAATAACCTTCAACAATCTGCAACAGACAAAACGGTATGGACTTTAGAGTTTGTACAAGAAGGTGCAGATCAACCAAGTCTTATACTTAAAGAAGGCTCTTATACTGATCTTGCGGGTAACCCGGGTTCAGAGAAAGTCTTGGATAAAGCCAATGGTGGATTTGAATCTGATATCACCCCACCAGCGTTGGACGGCGTAATCTTCACAATCGAAACTGTTGCAGAAGATGGCATTGTGAATATTGCAGAATCTCAAGATAAAGTTACGATTGTTGGTCAATTAACATCAATTCCTGCTGATAGCATTGAAACTGTAATTCAAGTTACGGTGGGTAGTGAAACAGTCGATGCGACTATTACAGATGCCCAGTCCGGTACTTGGGCTGCGGTATTATCCGGTTCATCATTCATTAATGTTGCGAATCAAGCTAAAGAAGTTAATGCGACAGTAACCTTTAAGGATCAAGCGGGTAATACCTCCACCAAGAGTACAGCTTCAAATTATGAAGTAGACCTAAGTAAGCCTGAAGTTACAAGTATTGAGCCTGCAGATAAAGTTTTGGCTAAAGATGAAGTTGTCACAATTACGATTACCTTTAATGAAGAGGTTAAAGGCCTTGAACTTGCTGACTTCGAAGCGAAAGGTGGCTTGATTTCAGGTCTTCAACAGTCTGCAGATGATAAAACAGTCTGGACTTTAAGCTTTAAACAGGCGGGTACAGATCAACCAAGTCTTAAACTAAAGGAAGTGTCGTATACAGACCTTGCAGGCAACCCGGGTTCAGAGAAAGTCTTGGATAAAGCCAATGGTGGATTTGAATCGGACATCACACCACCAGCATTAGGTGATGTAATTTTCAACATTGTAAGTATTGCTACTGACGGTATTGTCAATGCCGTAGAATCAACGTCTTTAAATGTTCCTATTGTTGGTAAGTTAAGCTTAATTCCATCAGACAGTACGCTTACAGCAATTAAAGTTACAGTAGGTGGTCAAGTTGTTGAAGCACAAATTGTTAACTTAGAGACTGGTGAATGGACAGCAAATATTGCGGGTGAGCACTTCTTAAAAGGCATTCAGATTTTTGCTGAAGCTACTTTAAAAAATGCTGCCGGTAATAGTTCAACAATCTCAACTATTGCGAACTACCAGGTAGATACAACTGCGCCGAAAGTTGAGAGTATCACAGCATCGGATACGCTTTTAGCTGAGGGTGAAAAAGTAACCATTACCATTAAATTTAGTGAAGAAGTTAAAGATCTCGACATTAATGATTTTGTCGCAGTAGGCGGTAAAATTGACAAACTCCAACAATCTGCAACAGACAAAACGGTATGGACTTTAGAGTTTGTACAAGAAGGTACAGATCAACCAAGTCTTATACTTAAAGAAGGCTCTTATACTGATCTTGCGGGTAACCCGGGTTCAGAAAAAGTCTTGGATAAAGCCAATGGTGGATTTGAATCTGATATCACCCCACCAGCGTTGGACGGCGTAATCTTCACAATCGAAACTGTTGCAGAAGATGGCATTGTGAATATTGCAGAATCTCAAGATAAAGTTACGATTGTTGGTCAATTAACATCAATTCCTGCTGATAGCATTGAAACTATAATTCAAGTTACAGTGGGTAATGAAACAGTTAATGCGATTATAGATGCACAATCAGGTACGTGGACTGCGGTATTATCAGGTTCGTCATTTGGAGATGTGGCGGGTGAGGTTGTTGCTGAAGTAACATTCAAAGATAAAGCGGGTAATGAATCGAATAAAACAGCAAATGCTCCATATGCTATAGATTTAAAAGCTCCTAAATATACGAATAGTTATATTAATGAGGATGGAAAGATCGTTCTAGAATTTGATGAATTGCTTGATAACGATAATCCTCCTACATTCGACTCCTTTGTGATTATCAAAAATACGGATGAGGTTGTTGAGATTCAAGGGGTTGAAATCGTTGATCAGCAAGTTGTTATCACAACTGTGAAGCCGATTTATCAATCCGATAAAGTTCAGGTTTCTTATGTAGATAAAGACTTGAAAGATAAAAATGCGATTCAAGATGATGCTGGCAATGGTAGTTCAGAATTTAATACTGGTATTTTATCTAATGACTCGTTATTGAGTGGATTGGTGTCTGATTTTAATAATATTTCAGGTGTGCCAACATCTGTTAATCAAGACACTTTAGTTGCTTCAGGACGTGATTTTCTTAATTTATTCAATGTGACGAATAGCACGCAAAATGAGATTAAGGCAGGAACAGTATTTAACTTTGAAGCTGATGAATATGCAGGTAATCATTCAGTTAAGGTAAGTTTAGATACTAGTTCATTATTATCTGTTGCAAAGGCATATGGCGTTGTTTTACAGCAAAAGAATGTTGAAACAGGTGAGTGGGTTAATCTCATTTCTGCACCAATGGGTCAAAATGGTGTTGTTGCATCATTAGGAACTCAATATGCGTTAGGAGCGATTGATAACAATAGCGCTTCTGTCACATTTAGTGGTTTGGAGCCAGGTCAGTATCGAATCGCAACATATGCAGACCAGAGTGAACTGAAAAAATTGATCAGTGATATCGAGTTGGCTAATTTGGGTCAGGGGGGGTATTTACTAGGTAAAGATAATCAAGATGCCTTAATTAAAGAATTGAAACTGATTTTAGGTAAAGACTCGGTAGCAGGTGCAACTTTAATTGATTATTTAACTGCTATTTTAAATACAGTTAATCTCATCACATTCCCGATATCAGCATTAGTCGATAAAGTAATTGGTACATCTTTACTGAAACCACTTGTGTCAGCCCTTGACGAAGCAATTGATATTGTTGTCGGTAATCTTGTGAATAACTTAGTCAGCGTTCTACAAGAAACGACAGTCACTGTAAGTCCTTCAACAAGCTTCTATAAGGTGGTAGGCAACGTTATTAAAAATGATGCTTTAGATAATATTGTCGTGAAAGAAGTTGAGGTTACAACAGATAAGTCATCATCAAATGAAGATAGTGAACCTGTAGTAACGGAAGTTAATGGTTCTACAGTAATTAATGGTAAATACGGTAAATTGATTATTCAGCCAAATGGAGAATATGAATATACAGTTAGTCCAGAGTTTGCAAATTCTGGCTTGATTGAGACCTTTAAATATACTGTTAATAACGTTGGTTCTGAAACATTAACAATCAATCTTTCAAAGGCAACTCAAGAGTTACTTGCTATAGACAATAATGTTGATCTAAATCTAAATGTAGCTCCTTCTGAAAAATTCATGACGAAGGATGAACTTCAAGAGCACTATTCTAAAACAACAGTGAACGTTGCCTATATTGGTTTAGGCAGTGTACTTGATCTTGGGGCTTTAACACCTAAAAATTCACTGCAGTTTAAAGTTGATCCGTTAACGGAACAGGTCATTACTTTTAACGGAAAATCTGGAGGTGTTCAGGTTCTCACTAATTACAATTTGTATGTTTATAAATTAAATGAAAAAACGAATAAATTGGAATTAGTCGAGTTAAAAGAGAACTGGTTTGGCGTAGCACTCTTAGGTGGTGCTTCTAAACAACCTGTTACGTATACGTTTGACGAAGGCCAATATTATGCAGTTTTAGAGCCTACAAGTGGTGTAAATGCACTATACGGCTATACACTTGAAGCAACACAGAATAAAGTGTTGAACTATGCTAATCCAATTTCTGTTTCAGGTATTGCTAAAGGTAACTTAATTAATGACATTGATTTACAAGCAAAAGGGCAGGATGTAGGGCCAAATATTGAGAGTTCATTTATTACGCAGGTAATAGATGCTAAAGGTGTTGTGGTATCAGTTAAAACTGATCAAATTACTGATGCAGTGACAGTTCAAGGTAAATATGGCCAGTTAACCATTTCAGCAGATGGTACTTATAGTTATGAAGCCTTTAACAGTAAAAACTTTAACTATGGTGATGTAGAAGAATTTACATATACGATTTATGACCCAATTTCTGGTCAATCTGATAATGCACAACTTAAAATTACTTTAGACTTCTCAAATACAGAGAATGGCTTATCGACAGTAGTTGCTTTGTTAGAGATTGAGCCGACGGTTAAAACTTTAGTTGAGAAGGTAGAACTTGAGGATGTTAATCTCAATACCATAACGAAAGGTAAGATTAATGCGACAGCATTTAGTGTGGCTGAAATATCATTAGGCGACGTTGTAGATGCGGGAATTATCTCTGCTGATAATAGTATTAATATAAGTGTCAAATCGGGAGAATTGGCGAATATTAAATTCCATGCAAGTGCTTATCAGGCTGTATCTGTAGCAAGCATATTTGACTTACAGGTTTATAAAAAACTTGATAATGGTCAGCTTGAATTGTTTTACACCAAGCCGAACTACGTCGTTCTTCCAGTAACATTGGTCATTCCTTTAGGTGGTATTCATATTGGAGATCCAATTAATCTTGATTTCCCTGAAGGCGAGTATGTGGCATTGTTAAATAGCACTGGTGGTATCGGTGCTATTGGTGGTACAACACTGGAAGTTAAAGAAATTTCGGTTGAAGACTACAATAATCCAGTAGTGTATAAAGGTGAGGTTTCAGGTAAGTTAGATATTCCAGTTGATGGAAAAATCTATACTTTAAATGGAAAAAAAGTCGAAAGTCTGGAATCGACTGTAGTGAAGGGCACATATGGAACATTAACGTACCATGCAGATGGTACTTATGAGTATTTCGTCGATGCTACTTATCAAATACCGCAGTTTGGCATGATCGATACATTTAGCTATTCGTATAAAGAAGCGAATGGTGAAGTTGTATCTTCAATCCTAAATGTCAAATTATCTACTGTTGATGCAAATCAAGATAAGCAATTTGATTCAGAAAAAAAGGAAATTGATATTGCTGCACCAATGGTGAATAAAGTCGAACAAGTCATTATTGATGAAAAGACAGGACTCCGTTTACCAATATGGGATGAAATTAAGGACAAGGAATCAAAAGTTATTGAGATTGTAAATACGCCATATATGACGACAGATTTAACATTCTCATTAAATGTTGATTTGGATATTAAAGGTCTTTACAAGACAGGTTTGCATTTTGAGCTATATAAAATTGTTAAAAATGCCCAAACTGGAGAGGTTACGTATTCTAAAGTAGGAGATACAATTTCACTTAAAGATGTGCAAAAAGATACGCTCTCACATACTTGGGAGAATTTAAAATCTGGTACTTATACAGTGAAATATTCCATCGATGGCCATAATGGTACAGGAATGGATTATGGTTTCAATTTCTCTCAAACATATAACTACCATGATTCATGGACCTCTACTGGCAAAGATGCCGATTATCTAGCTGGCCAGGTTATAGGTAATTTCCTTTCTAACGATAAATTCGCGCTTGGTCTAAAAGATCAAGCTATCGTGAAATTTGGAAATAAATATCTTTATTTAGGTTCTAATGAAGTTCAAGAAATCACAGTTTACGGTAGTTATGGTGATCTTGTAGTAAAATCAGATGGTAGTTACGTATTCACGCCAAACGGTCTTGGTGGTGGTAGAGAGTATTTCGACTATGAAATTATTTCTCCAACAGGCGAGTCTGATAAAGCAGCGATAGAATTTAGTGTTGCTAAAGTTATTCAAGGGAATGAATTTAATAATCTAGTTGAAAGTTCAGCTTCTAATGATATATATACTTTAAGCTCAGGCTCTGACACTGTAATTTTTGATGTTTTAGATTTGTCTCATAATAATGGTGGTAACGGCATAGATACTTGGACTGACTTCCACTTAACAACATCATTAACAGATGAAAATGCCGACAAAATCGATGTAAGTTCCTTGTTAGTAGGTTATGAGCAAGGTGATGATCTGAAAGAATTTGTCTCGATCGGAAAAACTGCAGATGGTAAAGCTATCGTTCAAATTGACCGTGATGGTAAGGCAGATGAGTTCCAAAAAACCGATCTATTGGTACTAGAGAATCAAACTGTTGCTACGCAGCAAGCTCAGCTGGATTTACTCAATCAATTAATCGCAAATCAACAACTTATTGGTTAATTCATCGATCAGGAGAAAGTGGAATCACTTTCTCCTGATGAACTGTCATTTACAAATATCGAGTCAAACATGAAAAAAGCATTATTGTCTGTATTACTCCTTACAGCATCATTCACTCTAGCAAATGCAAATACGGAAACAAAAACATCAGCAAATTTAGGTGATTTTCAAGGTCGATACGCCCTTGATTGTTCAGTGCAAAAAGCCAACAACTTATCTTATGTAGTCGGAGATAAAAGCATTTTGCGTTTGATTTCTGCGAAGAAAAAGTTGGGCGCATTTGAAAAGAAATTTGTACGCCAGGGCAGAAAAGCAAGTGATAGTTCGCAGTATCAATTTACGGTTGCATACACAGGTTTTGATGTCGACTTTTATAAGAAAGGTGAACAGAACTGGATCAACGTACGTAGCACGGGCATCGTAAATCATTTTGGTCCAAAAACTAAAGAAGCACTGGTCCAATGCAAAAGTGAAACTTAGTTCTAAAACTCACTAAAACTACGAGTGAAAAAAGACTAGTTAGATACTAGTCTTTTTTTTTAATTCTTAAATTCATTAATGAATTTGCTAATTTTATAAAAACATATCTTAAAACTTTATGAAAAATAATGCTTAGGTTAAGATGAGCCATCATTTGTAAAAGCATTCTAGAAGACCTATGCAACCATTTGTTCTATATAACTCAGAGCAACGTAAAAAAGTAGAATTTGTGCCTCGTAAAGAAGGTCAGATTGATTTGTATGTTTGTGGGATGACGGTCTATGACTATTGTCATATAGGACATGCGCGTACAGTGGTTGCATTTGACTATATTATCCGTTTCCTGCGTAGTCAGGGCTGGAAAGTAAAATATATACGCAATATCACCGACATTGACGATAAAATCATTAAACGTGCCAATGAAAATGGGGAAAGCATTTCATCACTGACCAGTCGTTTTATTGATGCCATGAATGAAGACTTCGCCAAGTTAGGCTGTCTTGCACCGGATGAAGCACCAAAAGCCACTGATTACATCGATCAAATGCAAAACATGATTGGTACGCTAGTGGAAAAAGGAACTGCATATCCGGCAAATAATGGCGATGTCTATTTCGAAGTTGAAAAATTTGCCAAATACGGTCGTCTCTCAGGTCGTAAACTGGAAGATATGCAGGCCGGTGCTTCTGAACGTGTAGACGTCGAAGTTGAGAAAAAACACCCATTCGATTTTGTGTTGTGGAAACATGCCAAAGAAAATGAACCTTCTTGGGCTTCACCATGGGGCAATGGTCGTCCAGGCTGGCATATTGAATGCTCTGCGATGTCAACTTGCTGCCTAGGCAATCATTTTGATATTCATGGCGGTGGTGCTGACTTAAGCTTCCCGCATCATGAAAACGAGATTGCACAGTCAGAAGCAGCCACTGGCGAACAGTATGTGAACTACTGGATGCATGCGGGCTTTATCAATGTTGATGGCGAAAAAATGTCGAAGTCTTTGGGTAACTTCTTCACCATCCGTGATGTGATTGAAAAATTCCATCCAGAAGTGGTGCGTTACTTTATCGTATCTTCACACTATCGCAGCCCAGTGAACTATTCTGATGTAGCATTAAAAGAAGCGAAAAATACGCTAATGCGTTTCTATAATTCTTTCAAAGCTTATCAAGCGGTATATGGTGAGCAAGTTGTTGACACACTCGATCAAAGTTTTGTTGAGCGTTTCAATGCAGCCATGCGTGATGACTTTAATACTCCAGAAGCGATTGCTGTATTGTTTGAATTGAATAAAGAGCTAAACCGTGCAGTAAAAGATCAGAATCAGGAACAGGCCGCTGTTTATTATTCTACTTTGCGTCATCTCACCAATATTCTGGGTCTGGTACAGCACAATGTCGACGAATTCTTGAAGTCTGATATTGGTCAGGAAGCGTTAGGCTTGTCTGAAGCGCAGATTGAAGACCTGATCCAGCAACGTAAGGATGCCAAGAAAGAGAAAAACTTTACTCGTGCTGATGAAATCCGCCAGTCTTTATTAGACCAAGGAGTGGTATTGGAAGATACCCGTCAAGGTACGGTATGGCGTCGTGCTGATTAATTCGACAGTTGAAACGATAGAGAGTTGACAGTTAGCAGAAACTCTTTATAATCCACTCCCATATTGCGGGAATAGCTCAGTTGGTAGAGCACAACCTTGCCAAGGTTGGGGTCGCGAGTTCGAGTCTCGTTTCCCGCTCCAAAATTCAAAAAACCCTGATCGGAAGATTGGGGTTTTTTATTGCCTATGCAAAATAAAAAGGACAACCAGAACTGATTTACATAATGAAATTCTGAATAATGAAGAGCTTTCGGTCAGGGAGATTTCAAAACATTCAGTTTAAGTTTTATGAAAAGCCATACATTTTGAAACCTGTAATTTGCATAGATATGATAAAATTGCGAAAATTATTTTTACTAGACTGAGTCAACTCTGTATAGAGTTAAGGTAAACCTACTTTGAACCCACCAAATATGCCAAATCAAATAGACTTCCAGAAAGTTGCACTTGAAACACTGCGTATCGAAGAACATGCATTACAGATTTTAGCTGCCCAAATCGATGAGCGTTTTAGTCAGGCATGTGAAATTATCCTGCAGTGTAAGGGGCGTCTGGTGATTACCGGGATGGGGAAATCCGGGCATATTGGCCGCAAAATGGCCGCGACTTTTGCCTCTACAGGTACGCCTTCATTCTTTATGCATCCAGGTGAGGCGGGACATGGAGATCTCGGCATGCTGGTACCGGGTGATGTACTGATTGCCATTTCAAACTCAGGCAAGAGTGATGAAATCATGATGCTGATGCCTTTGATCAAGCGTCTGGAAATTCCTTTAATTACCATTAGTGGTGACGACAAAGGCCCTATGCCACAAAATGCCGATGTCGCTTTAACTTTGGGTAATCTTCAAGAGGCTTGTCCGCTTGGTCTGGCGCCAACTTCAAGTACTACAGCGACTCTGGTGTTAGGCGATGCACTGGCTGTCGCTCTTTTAGATGCACGTGGTTTTACTGCTGACGATTTTGCCTTGTCACATCCAGCAGGTGCCTTGGGTAAACGCTTATTGCTGCATGTTAAACACCTGATGCATACTGGTGCAGAACTGCCGAAAGTGTCACCAGATACACCGATGAATCAAGTTTTATACGAAATTTCAAATAAACGCCTAGGTTTAACCACAATTGTCGATCAAAATGATGTTCTGCTGGGTATTTTCACGGATGGGGACTTGCGCCGATTGATTGATAAGCAGCAAGGTTTTGATGTCAATCTGCCGATTCAAGAAGTGATGATCAAAAATCCTCTGACGATTTCTCAGGAAGCACGTGCTGTAGTAGCGCTAGAACGTATGAATGAACGTAAAATTAATCAATTTGTAGTTGTTGATGATGCCAATAAAGTCATTGGTGTAATTAGTATGCATGACCTGATTCAGGCTGGGGTAAATTAATAGATGGCATCTTATGTATTATTAGAGCAGGCACGTCATATTGCAGCACTGGTGCTTGATGTAGATGGGATTCTAAGTGACGGTTTTGTCACGCTAACCAATACGGGTGATGAGATCAAGTCCTTTGATATTCGTGACGGTCTGGGTATGAAGCTGGTTCAGCAAGCTGGAATTAAAGTGATTATCATCACTGGACGTCAAAGTAATATTGTAGAAAAGCGTATGTCTGATTTAGGGGTAGACCTAGTCTATCAGGGGCGTGAAGACAAAGGCGTTGCCCTCAAAGAAGCTTGCGCTCAGTTGAATATCGATCCTGAAGATTGCCTGTATATGGGCGATGACTGGCCCGACCTGTCAGCTTTTGCCATTGCTGGCATGAAAGTGACAGTTCCAAATGGTCATGTCGAAGTACGTCGTCGTGCCGATCTGGTGACTCAGGCGATGGGTGGCCGTGGTGCGGTGCGTGAGATCTGTGACATGCTTTTAATGTCTAAAGGTGTTTACCAAGAATTACTTGAAAAGTTTACTCGTGCGCCATATTAATCAACTATACGTTCTGGATTAAGTACACCGCTTATGGATACTAAAGTTTTATACGTAACCGCGATTATTCTCGCAGCCATAAGTGGTGGTTATTATTATTTCAGTGGAAGTGGCAATAAGCTTCAGGTAGATGCTGCACGCAGTATGAAATCCACGGCTGAAAATATTAATTTGACGCAAACCGATGAAAAAGGTGAGCTGGCTGTTCGTGCTCAAGTCGATCGACTCGAGCAG
This sequence comes from Acinetobacter sp. UBA3461, assembly GCF_002381195.1. Classification (NCBI taxonomy): domain Bacteria; kingdom Pseudomonadati; phylum Pseudomonadota; class Gammaproteobacteria; order Moraxellales; family Moraxellaceae; genus Acinetobacter; species Acinetobacter sp. UBA3461. The sequence continues at coordinate 12,474 of NZ_DFRO01000038.1, forward strand.
GATATGCAGAAAAAAACCTCGAAGCTGGAAAATATGAATGCTTCTATGTACAAGGATGGCAAAGTAGATTCTACTTTTTATGCCAAACTTGTGAATGGCTATGAGGATAATACTAAAGTGATCCTTTCTCAGCAGGTGGTAGCAACCAAGATTCTGCAAGATGGTCAGCTTCAGTTCAAGACAGAAGAGTTAACAGGTTTCCCTAAAACACGAGAAATTGAAACGGATAAAGCTGTAGAAGTAACGACTCCACAAGCTGAGTTTATCAGTCAGGGCTTGAAGGCAAATCTAAATGACGGTCAATACGAATTTTTTAATATTCGAGGAAAGTATGAACCAAATTCTTAAACCTAAAATGACGACTACTTTCCTGAAGCGTACTGCGCTTGCTGCTGTGCTCGGGTTTACTTCACTCGCAGCGCTTGCAATTCCTTCAGACCGTCAGCAGCCTATTTCGCTGGTAGCTGACCGTGCAACTTTTAATGAGCGTACCGGTATCACGACTTATACCGGTAATGTCATTATTGAGCAAGGGACTATGAAACTTCAGGCAAACTCAATTGTGGCAAACCTGAACAGCAAGAAGCAAATCAGCACGATTACAGCAAATGGCAGTCCTGCACGTTTCCAGCAACAAATCGATGCTGCTAAAGGAATCGCGAAAGGTCAGGCACAGAAGATTGTCTACAATGCTGATACCGGTATTATTACCCTGACAGGTAATGCCTTCCTGGAACAGGATGGAGCCAGTATCCGTGGTAATACGCTTCGATATAGTATGAATAAGGGGGATATTGAAGCTGTCGGTACGCCAAATAAAACCGGTTCCTCTTCAGGTCGTGTACAGATTGTGATTCCACCATCCAGTTCTAAATCCTTCCCGGGAGCACGTGACTAATGGCTGAATCAAAGGTTCAAACCTTAACCATTAAACATCTGGCGAAAAACTATAGTAAACGTTGGGTGGTGAAGGATGTATCCTTCAGTATGGAAAGTGGTCAGATCGTTGGTTTGCTTGGTCCGAATGGTGCAGGTAAGACCACCAGCTTCTATATGGTGGTTGGTCTGGTGCGTATGGATAAAGGTGAAATATATCTGGATAATCTGGATCTCTCAGATTTGGCCATGCATGAACGTGCCCGCAAAGGGATTGGTTATCTGCCGCAGGAAGCTTCTATTTTCCGGAAGCTGACCATTGCTGAAAATATCATGGCGATTCTTGAAACCCGTAAGGAATTGACCAAAGCCCAGCGTCAGCAGCGCCTGGCAGAATTGCTGGCAGACTTTAAGATTACCCATATCAAAGATTCTCTGGGCATGAGTGTCTCTGGTGGTGAGCGTCGTCGTGCGGAAATTGCCCGTGCGCTGGCAGCTGATCCAAAATTCATGCTACTTGATGAACCTTTTGCCGGGGTCGATCCGATTTCTGTCGGAGATATTAAAGACATTATCACAACCTTGAAAGATCGCGGTATTGGGGTATTAATTACTGATCATAATGTGCGTGAAACTTTGGCAATCTGTGAGCATGCGTATATTGTCAGTGAAGGTGCAGTGATTGCAGAAGGTACACCACAAGAAATCCTGAATAATGAAACTGTTAGAAAAGTGTATCTGGGTGATGACTTTACCGTGTAATTCGGCTTTATTACCTTAATCAAGCCCACACAGTCAACTTTAACGTTGTTGTGTGGGATTTTTTCGTCGAAAATATTTTAGTATCATCAATTTTAAAATATTTTTGGTATATAGTTAGTTTAAAAACGACACCAATAATCATGCTATTGCAAGCAAAAAAAATTAATAAACTTCGGGGTAATTTACAGGGAAAAAAAAGGGTATTGATCGCCCTTTTATTGCCTTTGCAAATGTCTCAGGTTTATGCGGCAGATACGGAAAAGGGATATTTTCAGGGATTCAAACAAGGGGTCAGTAAACTATTCTCCCCTGAACCTGTGAAATCCTCACATACGGTTGATCTGCGGGATTTGAGTAATTATCAGCTGGATACCTCACGTGTTCAGGAGTTGCCCCAAGTAGGCGGCTTTCAGAATGGTACTCGTTCCCAGAATAGTATTCCAGCCATGGGCATTCCCAGACGCATTGATCTCAAGGATGCTGTACTTACAGCAGTTCAGCGTCGTCCCGAGATTTCACAAAGTATATCTTCGCTGTCCTCTCAGGCTGCCAATATTGATGTCGCAAAGGCACAATATTATCCACAGATTTCGGGTGGATTTGGAACAGCAGATTTAACCAAGGGTGAGCGCGGTCGTCAGGTAGTTTCTCTGAATGCGACCCAAATGCTATATGATTTTGGCAAGGTAAAATCCAGCGTAACCACTGAAGAAGCTAAGCTTGCCGAAGCGCAGGCACGGGTTTTAGTCAGTTTGGATCAGATTGCACTTGAAGTGGCAGATGCCATTGTCAATATCAAGCGCTATCAGGAAATCACCAAGATTGCCGAGCAGCAGAAACAAGGGATTGCACGAATTGCGGAAATTGCCAATCTGCGAGCCAAAGCCGGGATCAGCAGTCAGGCCGATCCGATTCAGGCCCAATCCAATCTGGAAGCTGCAGAGAATAACCTGATTGTGCAACAAACCCAGTTACGTCAGTATCAACAAAAACTGCGCACTTTACTCGGCTTTGATATATCCAATGTAGAGTGGGAAATTCCAGATAGTCTGATTCAACAGGCCGGACTTTACCAGGAGCCTGAATTTACCAGTATTCCGACGTTGATGTTGGCACATGCTGGCGTGGAAGTGGCACGTTCGCAAAAAGAGCAGGCCAAGCTAAATACTTATCCTACCATTAATATCAAAGGGAGTATGAGTCAGGCCATTAATGGTCGCAATCCGAATAATAATGAAGATGATGGCTTTTATAACTCTGTGATGATTGAAGCCACCAGTAATTTCTATCAAGGTGGGGCGACCAGATCACAGACCCGTGCAGCCAGTTTTGCTGAAGAAGCAGCACGTGCTCAGGTCAATACTGCCTATCTGGATGTAGTCGATCAGGTCCGCTTGATTCGCGAACAGATTGAAAATAAACAGCGACAAATGGACATTCTGGCACAGCGCCGTGCAACCACTGTGCGCACCAGAGAGCTGTATCAGGAACAATATAAACTCGGTACTCGAACCGTAGTCGATCTGCTTAATGCAGAGCAGGCAATTCACAGCGCAGCCCAAGAAATCGAAACTGCGCGTTACGATATTTATACCGCTATTGTTCAGTACATTCAGGTCACTGGTCGTACACGCGATCTTTATGACCTTAACCGTATTTCTATTCAGGGGTTTGAAGTACAGCCATGAGTAATACAATAAATTATCAGCCGTGGCTTCAGGCGATACTTAATATCGCCAAGCATTATCGCATCGAGCCATCTGAGGAAAGAATCCGCTTACAACTCGACTGGAACCAGCATCATGATGTAGATGAGCTGCTCAAAGTTGTCACGCGTCAGATCGGTTTAAATGTACGTAAAAACAAGTTTGATGCCAGTCTGCTCAGTCCATGGAAATTGCCAATATTGGTGGAATTTGAAAATGGCGAAGTGGGTGTCATCGAGCGCATTGATAGTGAAGGCAATGCTAGTGTACAGCTCAGTGGCGATCAGGGGCTGTCTCAGGTCTTTGACCTGGACCATCTGAAGCAGGGTGCTAAAAGCCTTTATATCTTACGTCCTGAGTCTTCAGTACCTGATGCCCGGGTCGATGAATATATCAAGCCTTTCGAAAAGAACTGGTTCTGGTCAATTGTCCTGAATGACTGGAAGCGTTATATCGATGTGATGTTTGCTTCTTTAATCGCGAACATCCTCGCACTGGCTACCATTGTCTTTTCCATGAACGTGTATGACCGGGTCATTCCTTCACAGTCTATCCCGACCTTATGGGTACTGGCAGGCGGTGTATTGATTGCGGCAATCTTCGAATTTACCTTACGCGTCTCCCGGATCTATCTGTCTGATATTATCGGCAAGCGCGCTGATTTACGTATTTCTGACCAGGTTTTTGGTCATGCCTTACGCATTAAAAATAAAGAGCGTTCAAAATCTACCGGTACTTTTATTTCACAGATTCGTGAACTGGAAGGCGTCCGTGAACTGGTGACTTCTACTACGGTGACTGCAATTGCCGACCTGCCATTTTTCTTCCTCTTCCTAGGGATTTTCTGGCTCATTGGCGGAAACCTGTTCTGGGTGATGCTGTTAGTCGTACCCATAATGATTCTACCGGGGATTCTGGCACAGAAAAAACTGGGTGAGCTGGCACAAATGGGCATGCGTGAATCTGCAATCCGTAATGCATTGCTGGTGGAAGCAGTACAAGGAATTGAAGACATCAAGCTACTGCGTGCTGAATCGCGTTTCCAGAACCAGTGGAACCATATGAATGAAGTGTCCGCCGATGTCAGCATGCAGCAACGTAAAATCGTTGGTTTGATGACCGCCTGGACGCAAAAGATTCAAGGCCTGACATTTGCCATCGTCGTGTTAGTGGGCTGTTTTGCCGTTATGGAAGGTGAAATGACCACAGGTGCACTGGTTGCCTGTTCAATCCTGTCTTCGCGTATGCTGGCGCCGATATCACAAATTACTGGCGTACTGGGTCGTTTACAGCAGGCGAAAGTCGCGAAAAACGGTTTAGATGAACTGATGAAAAAGCCGGTAGATCAGCCGGACTATTCTCATCTGATTCACCGCCCATTGCTAGAAGGTCAGTATGAACTGAGCGGGGCAGTATTCAAATATGGTGAAGATGACCCTAAACCGACTCTAGTCATTCCAAAACTAGACATCAAGCCTGGTGAGAAGATTGCGATTTTGGGCCGTAATGGTGCCGGTAAATCAACCTTATTGCAGTTGTTATCCGGTATGCAAACGCCGTTACAGGGCAAGGTTAAACTTGATGGGATTGATCTGAACCTGATTGACCCGGCAGATGTGCGCCGTGATATGGGCCTACTGAATCAAAATTCACAGTTATTTTATGGCAGCATTCGTGAAAATCTGACACTGGGTGCACCACTGGCAACTGACCAGCAAATCCTGGAAGCTTTGCAACTTACAGGTGCATTGGGCTTTGTTCAGGAGAAAAAAGAAGGCCTGGACCATATCATTCTCGAAGGTGGTGTGGGCTTCTCTGGGGGGCAGCGTCAAGCCTTGTTACTTTCTCGTTTACTGATTCGCCAACCACGAATTTTATTGCTGGATGAACCCACTGCTGCCATTGATGATGTTTCTGAGAAACAGCTGATTGATAATTTAAAGACTTATCTGATTGGCCGAACCATGGTGGTGGCTACACATCGTCGTGCGGTACTTGAATTGGTAGATCGCATCATTGTCGTAAATGACGGCAAGATTGTGATGGATGGTCCGCGGGACCAGATCCTGAATCAATCACAAGGTGGAGCGAAGCGTGTTACGGGAGCAAGCGCATGAGTGCACAACAGGAAATCAAGCGTTCAACCAAAGTCAGCTTTCAGGAACCATCTTTGCCAAAATCAAGTGTGATCATCTGGATCATTGGCATAGGTTTACTGATTCTGCTGACGTGGGCATGGCTGTTCAAGCTGGAAGAAGTTTCGACAGGCACCGGTAAAGTGATTCCCTCTTCCAAGGAACAGGTTATTCAGTCTTTAGAAGGTGGTATCCTCACCAAGCTGAACGTCAAAGAAGGTGAAATTGTCGAGCAGGGTCAGGTATTGGCGCAGCTGGATCCCACCCGTTTTGAATCCAATGTGGGTGAATCGGCTTCTCTGTTAATTTCTTCGCGTGCAACTGCGGCACGCTTACGTGCTGAAGTCACTGGTGCGCCGTTGTCCTTCCCGCCAGAGGTGCTGAAAGAGCCAAAACTGGTGGCAGAGGAAACTGCATTATATAAATCGCGTCGTGCTAATCTGGAACAATCTTTAGCAGGGTTACAGCAGGCCTTGGTACTGGTACAGCAAGAACTGGCGATGACTGAACCATTAGTTGCAAAAGGGGCTGCAAGCGAAGTGGAAGTTCTGCGTTTAAAGCGTGAAGCCAATGACCTGCAAAACCAGATGAATGATGTGCGGAACCAGTATTTTGTGAAAGCGCGTGAAGAACTTGCCAAAGCCAATACGGATGTGGAAACTCAGCAACAGGTGGTACGTGGTAAATCCGATACGCTGAACCGGACTATTTTCAAATCGCCAGTACGTGGCGTGGTGAAGGAAATTGATGTCATGACCTTGGGAGGCGTCATTCCACAAAACGGCAAGTTGATGACGATTGTACCGCTGGATGAAAAATTGCTGGTCGAGGCACGTATTTCACCACGTGATATTGCCTTTATCCGTCCGGATCAGGAAGCGCTGGTCAAAATCACCGCTTATGATTACTCGATTTATGGCGGCTTGAAAGGTAAAGTCACTGTGATTTCACCCGATACTCTACGTGATGAAGTCAAGCAGGATCAGTTTTACTACCGCGTTTATATCCGTACCGAAAATGACAAGCTGAACAATAAAGCCGGACAGGAATTTAATATCACGCCGGGTATGGTAGCAACCGTGGATATCCGTACGGGTGAAAAAACCGTACTGGATTATTTGGTTAAACCGTTTAATAAGGCTAAAGAAGCATTACGCGAACGCTAATCCTTCATAGTAGTTGTACAAAATCAAGCCTCTATGTATAGGGGCTTTTTTGTTTGTGCCAGCAAACACGTTATACTGCAACACAGTGATGTTATTGTTTGAATCCAATGTCTTTTACCATTGCCAACCTTGTCAGTTTTGAAGAAGAGATCAAGAAAAGCCGCTTTCAGGCCTTTGCCACGCCGGTGGAATCCGAACAGGATGTAAAGGATTTTCTGGAAGCTTATCGTGACACCACCACGACGCATCAGTGCTGGGCATGGAAAATTGGACATAATGTGCGTTTTAATGATGATGGCGAGCCTTCTGGCACCGCAGGTCGACCGATTTTAGCGACCATTGAAGGCAATGAGCTGACCAATGTATTGGTGCTGGTAAATCGCTGGTATGGAGGAATCAAGCTAGGTACGGGTGGTTTGGTTCGTGCTTATGGGGGCTGTGCGGGGCAATGCCTAATCTTAGCTGAAAAGATTGAACTGATTGAAAAGAAGAAAGTGTCCTTTCGTTGTAATTTTAGTGAATGGGCTATTTTTCAGTATGAGCTGAATCAGCAACAGATTGACTATCAGGAAGATTATACCGCAGAAGGCGTCGAGGTTATTGCGCAAATGCAGAAACATCAGATTGAGCCATTTGCCTTGAAGATTCAGGATGTCAGCCGCGGACGTGAAGCCTTAAAAATTATAGATGAGCCCCAAGATGACTGAGCAGCAGGACCCTCTACTGAAATACCGCGAGCAGCATAAGCATCGTCTTAATTATATGCCGTGGCTATACTGGTCACTCAAGCCTAAAAACCGGGGCTGGGCAGAACAGTGGCAGCGCGAATATCAGGACTATCTGCGTGAAATGGAAACAGTCGAGATTGGTGAGAACTGCTTTATTTCACCACTGGCCCATATCTTCGCTGAACCGGGCCGAAAAATCGTGATTGGTGATCATAGTTTTATCGCAGCGGACTGTACCTTGCATGGGCCACTAGAAATTGGCAATGAAGTCGCGATTAATCACCACTGTATTCTGGATGGTGGACGGGTAGGAATTAAGTTACATGATCAGGTGCGTATGGCGGCCTATTGTCACCTGTACGCTTTTGATCATGGGATGGAGCTGGAACAGCCCATTTATAAACAGCCGGTGCGTTCCAAAGGGATTGAAATTGGCCGTGATGTCTGGCTGGGTGCTCATGTCGGCATTAAAGACGGAGTGAAAATTGCGGATCAGGCCATTGTTGGTATGAACAGTATGGTGACCAAAGATTTGGATGAACGCATGATCGTTGCAGGTAACCCGGCCAAACTGATTCGCTACCGGGATTAATACGTGATTAGAGTTTCAGACGATACAAGGATTGTTCTGGTAGTTCAAAAATGTATAAGCCACTAGAACGTCACATAAAAAATAACATAATTCAAATCCTGTGCTACAGAATTCGCTGCACATTTGCCGAAGGCTATGCTAACTTAAAAATATCTAAGAACTTTTATTATAATGAGAGAGGCTAAACATGAAACGTGTCATTGCCTGCATTGATTCTTCTCCATGCATTAATGCCCTCGCAGAAGCGGCTGCATGGATTGCCAAGCAGACCCATCGCGAACTGGTGTTATTGCAAGTTTTGGATTATTACCCTGCAAGTTATCATTTGGGGGAAATTAGTGGTGTGATTGGTTTTGAAAGCAATGCCATGCTATTAAAAGAACTGGCTGAACTTGAACAGAAACAGAGTGAACTGGCTTTAGACTATAGCAATAATCTGCTGCGGCATATTTCTGACCAGATCAAAGAAAAACACAATATCAACACCATCCATATTCAGGAAAAAGGGGATTTCCTGGAACAAAGTTTTCAGTTACTCAGACCTGATGATATTGTCGTCATTGGACGTTTGGGTGAGCGCTCGGCTGAGAAAAACAAGCCGATGGGCACCAATGTGGAAAACTTTATCCGTGGTGCCAATTGTACGGTAATGACAGTGGGTGAAAACTTTAAACCGCCAACACGCTTTATCTTTGCCTATGAATATTCACCAACCTGTATCCAGATGATGAGACGCATTGCAGAAAGTGATTTGCTGAAACTGCTACAGTGTCATTTGTTGTATGTCGGAGATCATGCTGAAATCCTGAATGAACCGTTGAACTATCTGAAAGAAGCTGGACTGGATGTTGTTCCTGAATACCGCTATGGTGATGTGGCAGAGAACATTCTGTCTTATCAGCAGGAGCAGGGAATTCAGCTGATTGTGCTGGGTGCATTCAGTCACAGCAAAATCCACCAGTTTTTCCTGGGTAGTATCGCGACCACCATCTTCCGCAATTCCAAAGTACCGCTTCTGGTTGCCAAGTAAAGGAAAATATTGGAAAAAGCGTTATAAAGTTAAAATAACAATTCCACGAAATTAAAAAGCTTGAACTTGGAAATTGTTACAGTTTGATTTAAAAATAATCAGAGTTATCCTCATATATTGTGGATAACTCTGTGGTTACATTCCATAAGTTATTGTTATATATTTAAAATACTTTATTGGGTGTTTTTTGCTCTCAGACTGTTATTTGACAATAGCCAGTGCAAAACCGTCATGACCTTTGCTGCCCACGGTCTGTAGAGCGGTACTGGAAAGTAGGCGCGGGTGATTCTGCATTGCTTCAAACATGCTGCGAATACCTTCAATACTTGGCTTATTATTGTCCAAATCAATAATTGCCCCAGCACGAATAACATTGTCTAAAAAGATTACTGTACCTGAACGAGATAGTTTCAGGCTGAGCTCCAGATATTCAGGATAGCTCTGTTTATCCGCATCAATAAAGATAAAATCGAATGGTTCTGTATCTTCCGGTAGAGCTTTTAGAATATCTGCTGCACGGCCACATTTAAGTTCGACTGTCTGTTTAAGGTTGGCACGCTCGATATTTTCCTGACCCATTGCGGCATGCGTATCACGACCTTCAATGGTCAGGATATAACCATCTTTAGGCAGGGCACGTGCCAACCACATGGTGCTATATGCAGCAAAAGTTCCCAGTTCAAGTACACGCTTGCAGCCATTCATCTGAATCAGCATCTGTAACAGCATGCCCTGATTGGCAGCTACCGCCAGATGATCAGGAAATCCATGCGCAGCTGTATTTTCAAGAGTCTGTTTCAGAATAGAATCATCTGGAATTAAATGTGAATCAATATAATTGTCGAGATCTGTCCACATTTGTTGCATAGCTTGAGCACCTTTGTTGCGATGCAGGCATTTTAAACCTTTCGCAGTAGAGCGCAATTTATTGTTTTATATTTGCTTTGAAAATGAACAATACAGAACGATTTACAGATTCTGTATTGTAGTTGGAATGACTTAGTAATTACACATTGAAGATCTACGGCTTAAATCCGGGCCCCAGGTGCGGTAACCTTGGGTATCAATATGGATCTGACCTGAAGCATATAGACCTAAGCCCATATTCAGGCTTTGACCATGCTGTATCCAGAACTGGCAGAGTTTGAACTTGGTATTCTCAATATAGGCATAATCTTCTGGCTGCGGGAATTCCGGGCCAATACGGAAATCAATCGCAGAGTTATACAGGTGACGTGAAGAGTTAGCACCACCAGCACATTTATTGAGTGGCAGATCACGATAAACTGAGGTCACTTCGAAATCATTGAGGACATTGGCTGCAACCAGATATTTAAATACACGTAACGTTGGTAACTGATTGCTCCACAGCTCACGGCTCGGCACCATATACTGCGGTCCACCACAACGCGACCAGTCACGTGCGGTACGCATCAATTCAAAACTTGGAATGATATTGCCTACCGAATTACGTTCTAAAAATACTTCATATTCGCGTACACGAGAGAGGTTATTTGCTACGGCTGCCCAGTTGGTATAGGCAAAAGGAATACTCTTAGGCAGCACCTTACGGTCAACCTTAACCTGTTCCTGAGGAATGTAAATCCGTTTTCCATCTGGCAAGGTCATTGGTTTCTTTGTCGCGGTGGTACAGCCCACCATGACAAAAGGGATCATGCTGAGACCCAATAATCCCTTGTAAAAATGCTTCATTATTAGAAATCAGGTATTTATAAAATAGCGCTATTTTAGTCCACTTTTGCGAAGAAATTCAGGATAAATTGCAATGAAATGTGTGCATCAGGTACAAAAAAAGATCAGACTATGCTGATCTTTTTTGGGGATTTGAAAATTACTTTTCAAGATATTGCAGTTTGTCTGCTTTACCGTTCCATTCTTCACGGTCAGCTGGCTGATCACCAATTTGGGTGATATTCGGCCATTTTTGAGACAGCTCAGCATTCAATTCGATGAATACTTCCTGACCCTCAGGTAACTCATCTTCAGAGAAAATTGCATTTGCAGGACATTCTGGTTCACATAACGCGCAGTCGATACATTCGTCCGGGTTAATTACAAGGAAGTTCGGACCTTCATAGAAACAATCTACAGGGCAAACTTCAACACAGTCTTGATATTTACATTTAATACAATTTTCAGTGACAACGAAGGTCATGGCGACAGCTACCTAAAAAATATGGTTCTAATAACTAATGTGTATTTTAGGCAAAAACTGCAGCAACTAACAATTCCTTTTATTGATATTTGTTATATATAGGGCTGTTATTTTTGCAAAAAAACCGATGCAGATATCAAATTCAGAGATTATAGCTCCCTTAAACAAAACCGCCTCATACTGGATGAGGCGGTTGAGGATTTTAGCCTGGTAGTTTCAGTAGATCTTTCAGTGCATAAAGCTGCTGTAAGGCTTCACGCGGACTGAGGCTGTCGACATCAATGTCTTCCAGCAGTTCAAGTGCAGCCGATGGTTTTTCCACCTCAATAATCCGCTCAACGACTGTTTCGACCTGTTCAATCGCAAACAGATCAGGTTGTGGACTTTGAGGCTTGGTATGGTGCTGCTTTTCCAGAATACGCAGTCGGTTTTGTGCTTCCCGGATTACGCTTGCTGGAATACCGGCAAGTTTGGCGACCTGTAGGCCATGACTCTGGCTGGCTGGACCTTGTTGCACTTTATGCAGCAAAATCAGGTTACCATTCACTTCACGGGCAGTCACATGATAGTTATCAATACCTGATTCGCTGGCCAGTTCAGTTAACTCAAAATAATGCGTAGCAAACAGACATAAACATTGAATACGTCGGGTGAGATCCAGTACGCATGCCCAAGCTAGAGACAGACCATCATAAGTGCTGGTACCACGACCCACTTCATCCATCAGCACGAGTGATTGACTAGTCGCATGATGCAGAATCTGCGAAGTTTCAGTCATTTCTACCATGAAGGTGGATTTACCTGTAGACAGGTCATCTGCCGAACCGATCCGGGTAAAAATGCGGTCAATTGGCCCCAAGGTTACAGCCTGCGCCGGAACATAACTACCACAATAGGCCAGCAGGGCAATCAGTGCAGTCTGACGCATAAAGGTAGATTTACCGCCCATGTTTGGACCAGTGATAATGGCCATCCGGTGCTGATAATCGAGTTGCGTATCATTCGGAGTGAAGGCAGTTTTGCTTAAAGCTTCCACAACAGGATGACGACCTGCCTGGATTTTCAAGCCAATTTCCGGACTATATTTCGGGCGTGACCAGTTGCGTAGGCGTGCCTGATGCGCAAAGTTACACAGTAGATCAATCTGTGCGATGGCGCTGCTCATCATTTGTAGGTTGCCAATGTCCTCACGCAATTCATCCAGCAGCATTTCAAAGAGCAATTTCTCACGCGCCAGTGCACGGGATTCGCTTGAGAGGACTTTATCTTCAAAGGCTTTCAGCTCTGGTGTGATGTAACGTTCAGCATTTTTTAAGGTCTGGCGACGAATATAATGTTCCGGTGCCTGTTCAGCCTGTGCTCGGGTCAATTCAATATAGTATCCACTAACACGGTTATAGCCGATTTTCAGGGTTGGAATACCACTCTGCTCACGTTCCTTGATTTCCAGATCAATTAGGAATTTCCCGGCATGATCGCGAATTTTGCGTAACTCATCCAGTTCTGCATCGAAGCCTTCGGCAATAACATTCCCATCACGTAACAGAACTGGTGGATTTTCCACAATGGCTGACATCAAACGTTCATGCAGACCATGGAAATCACCAAGCTCTTCATTCACTTGAATAAGTAATTTGGACTGCTGCTGGCTGACCATCGGTTGTAGTGCATGGCGTAGGAACGGGATCTGAGCACAGGCCTGACGCAGCTGAACCAGATCCCGTGGACGTGCACTGCCCAATGCAATACGGCTTAATACACGTTCAATATCACTGATTTCTTTTAAGACCAGACGTACTGGCGATTCATGAAAGCCGTCTAATAATACTTGAGTAGCATCCAGACGCTCATCCAGAATGGCAGTATCGCGTAAGGGCTGCATCAAGGTGCGACTCAGCAGGCGGCTACCCATTGCTGTTTGACAATCATTGATTAACTGGAACAGCGAAGTACCATGTTCAAATAATGGTTCAATCAACTCTAAATTGCGTCTAGTCACTGGATCTAGCGCAATAAAGTCTGAACTTTGTTCTAGCTGAATGGTACGAATATGCGGCAGCGCAGTTTTCTGGGTTTCTTTGGCATAGTGAATCAATGCGGCTGCAGCAGCTTTGGCGAGTGGCAGATGATCAATCCCAAAACCTGCCAGTGTACTGACAGCAAACTGGTCACATAAAGTCTTTTGGGCATTGTTCAGGTTAAAGTCGACATTTGGGCGTTTGCTGACTGGTACATCCAGTTGGCGTTTCAAATGTTCAACCAGATCCTGCTCTTGCAGATTCTCATCTACGACAATTTCGCTTGGCATCAGACGTGCCAGCTCAATTGCCAGCTGGTTCAGGTCATAATCAATCTGTTGAACTTTGAAAATACCGGCGCTTAAATCCAGTAGAGCGATACCAATTTTATTTTGCTGAATGCATAGCGCAACCAGATTAGAAGTTTGATGTGCACCCAGCAGGGCATCATCGGTTAATGTGCCCGGAGTAATAATCCGAACCACACCACGTTCAACCGGACCTTTACCTGTGACCTCTCCAATCTGCTCGCAGATTACTACCGTTTCGCCTTTTTTTACCAGACGGGCCAAATATCCTTCTGCCGCATGGAAAGGCACACCTGCCATTGGAATCGGCTGACCATTGGCCTTACCGCGATGGGTTAGGGTAATGCCAAGAATTTTGGCTGCTTTATGGGCATCTTCAAAGAACAGTTCGTAGAAATCACCCATGCGATAGAACATCAATGAATGCGGATGCTGCATCTTCACAGACATATATTGCTGCATCATAGGTGTTAGGGTAGAAAGATCAGCCATGAGTTCTGAACTGGTCATTAAGAAGAAATCCTTTAAAAAATAATGGGCAGACTGGTTAAGGCTGATGAGCTGAAGGCAATATATTCACTATTGATTTACCAAAGCAGAAACCATCAAAACAGCCATGCAAAATGTGTATTGAGCTAAGTCTAGCAAAATTAATTTTTAGAAAGAAATGGATTCGATGACTTCTATCGAGTCTAATGAAAGATTGCCGGTTTTAAACACGAAAAATATGGATCGGAGTCAGGTCTAAATCATATATACATTGTTTTTAGACTGACGAGGAGCGATCTTAAACCGATTACGACCCTCTGCTTTTGCAGCATACAGCGCTTCATCAGCCTGAGCAATAAAATCAGCAAGGCGATCATTTTCCTGAGGCTTGATACTGGCACAGCCAATACTCACCGTGACATGACCCGATACCTGACTGGCAGGATGAAACAGCTGCAAAGCATTGATGCGTTGGATCAGCTCCTGGGCAATTTTCTGTATTTCTACTTCATCGATATAAGGATAGACCAGTAAAAATTCTTCTCCACCATAACGTGCTGCCAGTTCCATACTGCGGGAAGAAATGCCTTGTAACTGTTGGGCTACCAATTGTAGACATGCATCACCGGCAATATGTCCAAAATGGTCGTTATAGTTTTTAAAATAATCGATATCCACCATCATGATACTCAAAGGCGCTTGATGTCGTAGTGCGTGGCGCCATTGTGTGTCCAGATATTCTGTCAGATAACGTCGATTAGCAAGGCCAGTGAGCGCATCAAGTTGGGTCAGCCGTTCCAGTTCTTGTGCCTGTTGGGTCAGTTCCTCTTTATGCAGTTCGATAATACAATTCTGCAAATAGTTCTCACGATGCTGGCGGTCAATCGCATAGGCAATAATCATCCCAAGGAGACTGCTAAACGTATAGGTACGATGTAAAAAGGTCCAGTCAATATTGTAGTTGAGAGAAACCGTGACCAGATAACCAATCAGTCCACCGCCCCAACCCGCAATGAGTGCTGAATAAAAGCGCATACCGACAAAGCTATAGTTAATGACGACTGCATACATCATGGCCACGTGCAGCAGGGCATCATTATCAATATCCTGGCCAATCACGGGAATAATCACAAAAGAAATCGCGACCGCACTGGTCGCACCTAACGTGGTATACAGGTCAAAGAAACGATTAAACGGCTTGCTAAACGACATTAACCAAACTGCGATGGTAATTACCCCAACCCAGGCATACAGAGAAAGCCAATGAATCAGTTTTTCATCGATTGAAATGGTCTGAAAAATCCCGTAACTGAGCACAAAATACAGAACCAGAATAATGCTGCCCCGAAAACGAAATTCATAAGCAGCTTCGTCACGGTATTGCTGGCGATAGATTGGCTCGAGTTCTTTTCTGAAATACACATAGTTCAGTCCATGTGCAATCAGCTCATTTACTTTTTCATGGCTAATCTGTTTAGAGCCAGCTAATTTCATAAAGTACCATTACTAAGCAAATAAAGTCATTTAACTACTGATACTGTAGATTGTATCGAACGGTTAAACTATTGATAGCACAGATAAAGTATCCTGCTCAAGAAATATCCTTTTATGTATAAAAAAATTATATTTCATATATATCATAAAAAAGTAATTTGATTGCCTAACTATCTTTATCATCTCTTAGAAGTGCTTATCAATTTACATGCTCTTAAATTAAGTAACTTTAGATTTATAGCTATTTCGCAAGAGAGAAAATAAAAAACCGAAGTTTTAACTTCGGTTTTTTATACTTATTTCAGTACTTTTTGCGGCTGATATAAACCGAGTTCAGTCAGGTGCAACCTTAAGATACGACGTAACTCGAGTACAGCTTCAGGCGTTTCCTGAATCGAATGACCACCTTTAATAATTTCCTCAGAAATTGCACCTTTTAGCTCGGCACTTTGATAGGGAACCACATCATCTGTCATCACTGATTTATCGGTACTATCTGTCGTATTGCCTATGATGTTGTGAAACTTAAAGCCTTTGTATGGCACGACATCACGGGTCAGGGCATTGAATTTCGAATTTTTGGATAAATCGCTTGGACCGTTCTGAATCATGTCATGGCCAACTTCCTTGATGAAATCATCCAGTCCAATATCACCTTGTAAGGTATCTGCAAATGCGCCCAGAAATGCGCCCGGTAAACGGATAATTTTACGGGCCGCCAAGGTAAACCAGCGATCTGCATAATCAGTTCCGCGATGTGGGGTAGCCAAAAAAATCCCCCGGCTAAAGTTTGGAATCGGTTTAAGCTGCAAACGTGCTTTAAATAATGGATTATTGCGGAACCGTTCGATACGACGGTTATTATTAATCAACTCTTCAATACGTGGAATCAGATTGGCATCACTCACCAAGAGGCGGGCGATCACCCCACCCATACTATGACCAACCAGTACGGCATCTTTCTTGGCAGGATCCTGCGGATTGATGCGTTGGAAGCCTTGCTGGATCAGGGCATTGATCTGATAACGACTCTCCAGAATTGGCATATTGGTTGAATAGAATACCTGCCAGACCTGGAAATTTTCCCGCAGTACCGGATCACCCATGATGTCATTGGTGAGACGGATCCAGGCTTCAGGACTGCTGGCCAAGCCATGGATTAGGACAATCACTTTTTTCTTCGGATTGTAGGGTTCAAGCATATAAAGATGCGGCATGATCAGGTTGTCATCCCGGTCAATCAGCACCAGATAGGCAGCACGTCCTAAGTTATTTTCAGCCAGCCATAGGCCATAGGGTGCTGAGAAATTTGCAGCCAGCGCATATTGTTTACCTGCAACGGTTACTTTTTCATGTTTGTAGGGATCATGCAGTTTGAGCTGGAATTCCGGACCGTTAATAATCTGATCAATACTGGTCGCAGATTTAGGAACTGCGGTAATAGTAGTGGCCAGATAACGCGCCGAATGAATATTCGGATTGCTGCCTTCTGCATATTTGAAATTCAGTGGGTCGACAATATATTTTTTATTTGGTGTGATACGTTTTTCTTCGGGAAGGACCACTACAAATTCCGAACCAAAACCGTCTCGACGGGTAATTGAACGTAAACCAGAGAAATTCATGTTATAGGTCGACATGAGCTTCTCAAAAGGCTGGTCCTTAATTTCAGGATAGTTTTCGAAATCTACTGTATAAATGCTGTTGCCGACCTGAATCTTGCGGCTGCCTTCTTTGGCCTGATGACGCTCGGAATAAACATGGATCAAATGCGAGATCGCCAGGTTATAAAAGTCACGAATCTGTACCTGACGGTTGTCAAAGATACGATCTTGTGGCGCACGCTGGGTTTTGAACAGATAGGCATAGCTATAACGAATACTTTGATCCAGCATCGCCAGCTGCTGATCCTGGCATTTCTGGATATTCTGTTTTTGTAGCTGCTTTTTTTCTTCAGACTGGGTCTTGGTCAGAACGCTGCTTTTGCATTCTGAACCTTTACCCAATTGCAGCGATTTGGCCAGATACAACTCACTGGCAGTAGACAGAAGCTGTTCGTCCAGAATCTGCGGGATCTCCTTGAGTGCCTCTACGCATTCCTGCGGTTGTTCAGTACAGATGCGTGCTTCACGCCCAGTCATGGACAGAACATTCAGGCTGGCTTCACTCAGTTTATCCCTAGTTAAAATGCTGTCACGTTCATTACTGATGGTGACATTGAAGGCTTGTTCTTTCACACTGACCACCTGACAGCCGGTCAGGACTGTGGTGAATAAGAGTGAACAGAGGACGAATGCTTTATTCATTTTATAGTGCATATGAAATCTGAATGCTCAGTTAAATATTGAAATAATGTTTTGTATTCTACTTATTTTTATCAGAAAAAAGACTGCCGAAGCAGTCCATTTTGTAACTCAGATCACGAGCATTTTCACTTTAATTTTTGGGTGTCAGCACTTGCCATACATTCCAGCGACCTTGCTTTTCAATTTCCTGAATCAGCTGATCTGCTACTTGTGCTTCTTGTGGGTATTTCACCTTATAATTTTTCAGCACCTGAACTGCATTCTTTTTATTTTCCATGGCAATGTAGTTGTTTGCCGCAGATAAATAGGCTT
The DNA here is from genome assembly GCF_002381195.1 of Acinetobacter sp. UBA3461. Taxonomy (NCBI): domain Bacteria; kingdom Pseudomonadati; phylum Pseudomonadota; class Gammaproteobacteria; order Moraxellales; family Moraxellaceae; genus Acinetobacter; species Acinetobacter sp. UBA3461. Next base: position 30,572 of record NZ_DFRO01000038.1, read on the forward strand.
CCTGAACACCAGCTTTCATGGCTTTTTCCAGATAAGGAATCGCTTCACGCTGACCGCCACCCTCAGACAGACCAAAACCGAACCAGAAGTTGGCTTCAGCATCATCCTGGTTCAATTTCAGAATACGCTGTGCATAAGCCAATGATTTAGTAGTATAGACTGAACCTAGGTCCAGGTTACGCGCCATAACGCTGGCTTTAAATGCACGCATTAAAATATCAAAAGAGGCATTATTGTTGGCAGCTAAAGTATCGAGTTCCTGAGTGACACGTTTCAGTTTCAGTTCAAAGCCTCTACGTTCCTGACGGTCACTGAAACGTGGTGGATAGTGTCGTGCTTTACCTTCAACTAATTGCAAGAAATCATCAATCTCAGTGATATCAATTTCATTCGGCCCAGCTAAAGTCGCATAACGCATAGAACGCGTATTGCTGTTTACGGTTGGAATGATCAGACGATTCACATCAAGGGTAATTTTTTCTGATGGGTTATCAGCACGGTTCACCACCATTTTGGTGACAGGCGCAGCAGCAGCTTTCTGCAAGTGCACTTCAAATGGAGGTGGTTCGTTATAATTGAATGGATTTAATGCATAAAAGGGTGGGGTCAGTTCCGGCTCAGCGAACACCATTGCATTTTTAGGTGTGTCTTGCTTTGAAGATGGAGTTGAACATGCGGTCAATGCCAGCGCTGCGAAGCAGGCAAGTGCCAAAGGCTTAAATGTCATGATATACATCCATTTATGTTATTTTGAAAAATTGTGAGATTGCATGTTCGTCAGTCTAAGAAAACTGTAGCGAACATGCAAGTTACGGCGTGTTACCGTTTTTGATCAGGCCTTAGACTGAGAAGTCTGTGCTTCGCACTCACGGCGAGCTTCTTCCAGAATCTTTAGATCTTCCTTGCTGAGTGGATGTTCATTCAGCTGGTTTTTCTTGAAAGTAGGGTCAAGCATAGATAAACGGTTACAAAGCATATTCATGCGTTTTTCATTTTGTTGAATACGGTCAAGTAGAACCCGCATACCTTCAATAATCGGATCAGACTGATCTTGTGTGGTTGCATATGGCTGGAAACCAATACTTTCTGCATAATCGCGACGACGTGCTTCAGCTTCATCTTTCGGCTGGTCTTTGGTAATAAACCGGGCAGGGTTACCGACCGCTGTGGTATTGGCCGGTACGGCTTTGGTTACAACAGCATTGGAACCGACCTTGGCATTTTTACCAACTGTAAACGGACCGAGAATTTTTGCGCCGGCACCCACAACCACACCATCTTCCAGGGTTGGATGACGTTTGCCTTTATTCCAGGTCGTACCCCCCAAGGTCACACCGTGATAAAGAGTAACATCATCACCAATTTCAGCTGTCTCACCAATCACCACACCCATACCATGGTCAATAAAGAAACGGCGGCCAATCTTGGCACCCGGATGGATTTCAATTCCTGTAGCAAAACGGCTGAATGAGGATAAAGCACGTGCTGTACCTTTACAGTCTTTGTTCCACAGTTCATGTGCCACACGATGCATCATCAGCGCGTGAATACCAGGATATGTGGTCAAGACTTCCAGGGTGTTGCGTGCAGCAGGATCGCGCGCGAAGACAGCCTGTATATCCTCTTTGAGCTGTTTAAACATTAGATTTGATCCTTGTCCTGTTGGGTAGTGTGTGGGGATTTCTTCCAGGTGCCATTATTCAAGGCCTGAACCCGGCTGAAAATACCACGGAGTAAATGATATTCCATACGATCTAATTGTATACGTCCAAATAGGCGACGCAAGCGTAAAGGTAGCAATCGTGGATTTTTAGGATCCATAAACTCAATTTCTGCCAGCATTTTTTCCAGATGAGGATAGAACTGTTCCATCTGTTCATGATTCACCAGCGGTTCATCCCATTCCATTTCAATGCCATCAATGACCTGCATGGTGGCTTTAGCATCACGTGGATGTTCTACCTGATCCAATGCAGCCATACGCAGTTCATAGCAGATGACCTGAATTGCTTGTGCGACATTGAGTACGCCGTAGTCAGTATTCACTGGAATAGTAAGGTGATAATTTGCCATTGCCAGTTCTTCATTGGTCAGGCCACGGTCTTCACGACCAAACAGAATCGCAATTTCCTGTTGCTCTTGCACGACCGCAGACAGCGCTTTTTCAGCCGCAGGACGCACATCCAGAAGAGGCCAGGGAATCGTGCGGCTACGCGCACTAGTTCCAAAAACGATCTGGCAATCCTTGATCGCGTCTTCCAGTGTCTTGACGACTTCAATCTGCTCGATCAGATCGGTCGCACCTGCAGCCAAGGCATCAATATCCGGATGTGGATAGGTTTTTGGTGCAACCAGAACCAGCTTGGACAGGCCCATAGTTTTCATGGCACGTAAAGCACTACCGATATTGGCAGGCAGGGTGGTATTAACCATGACAATACGCACATGGGAGAGATGTGCTGAAACAGCAGCATTGTCAATTTGACTCATGATGATTCCAATATAAATATTTTAAAGGTCAGAATTTATGAATATTGCGGCTGAGACTCGGCTTCATATTGCGCCAAGGCATCATCCATACTCATATCTGCAGGAGGAGGCGGCACTTCAATCGGCTTGGCTTCTTCATAAGACACCGCACGGGCAGCTTTAGATTTAACCTGATATTCAATATGCAAGGCAGCTTTACCAAAGTAGTCCCGTAATTTGACCAGTAGTTCATCCAGCGGAGCAACTTTCCAGTTTAGGCCCAGATGCAGCTCAGTCGTTGCATAGTCATAATCCAGATAAAGAATGACTGGAATATGCGTACTCATATCCATATTGGTATATGGCATTAAAATCTGTTGCAGATCACGGCTGAGGGTTTTACTGTAATGTTCCGCTTGCAGGGTAATCTTGATGCTATTGGCTCGTTTCTGGCGGATTTCGTTCAGGCTAAAGGCTTTGGTCAGACGTCCCATTGGACGGTCAAAACCTTCGCGCTCATAAATTTCGCCTTCAATTACCACGACCTGATCCACCTGAACGATGTCTTTAAAGCGGTTAAAACGTTCATGATTGGTGGATACTTCAATCCGTGCCGTACCATCATCCAGCGTCACCATCATCCGGTTCGGGAAGTTGGCTACATCCACCACCAGACCTGCAAATACCGTCGTCACACCACGGCGGGTTGGGGTCAGTTCATTGATCTGACACGGTACAAAAGCTTTCAGCTCATTACGGTAAACATCAATCGGGTGACCAGTCAGATATAGACCAAGCGTATCTTTTTCGCCTTTAAGGCGGACTTCATCGGACCACGGTTTGACTGGCTTAGAGGGTTTGCGTTGAACTTCTTCAACTTCACCAAACAGGTCCATAATACCAGTTTCACGGTTTTGGCGAGCCTGATCCGCAGCCTGTACCGCTTCAGGGAGTTGTGCCATCAGGTCAGCACGCTCGATGCCCAAGCAATCCAAAGCACCGGCACGAATCAAGGCTTCCAAAGTCCGTTTATTGATTTTTTTCAGGTCAATACGGTGGCAAAAGTCAAACAGGTCTTTATAGGGACCTTCTTTCTGACGGGATTCAATTACCGACTGCATAGCCGCTTCACCAACGCCTTTAATCGCTCCTAGGCCATAGACAATGGTTTTTTCATTAGTAGCATGGAACTGGTAGATCGACATATTGACGGATGGTGGTAATACTTCCAGATTATTCTTGCGGCAGTCATCAATCAGGAATACCACGTTATCTGTATTCTGCATTTCCGAAGACATCACCGCTGCCAGGAACTCAGCCGGATAATGGGCTTTCAGCCACGCCGTCTGGTAAGCAACAAGAGCATAAGCTGCCGCATGCGATTTGTTAAAACCATAACCGGCAAACTTTTCCATATAGTCGAAGATATGGTTAGCTGTGGCTTCATCAATATCTTTTTTCGCAGCACCTTCAATGAAGATCTTCCGCTGCTTGACCATTTCCTCAGGCTTTTTCTTACCCATGGCACGACGCAGCAAGTCTGCGCCACCGAGGGTATAGCCGGCACAGAACTGTGCAGCCTGCATGACCTGTTCCTGATACACCATAATCCCGTAAGTTGGCTCTAATACGCCTTCAAGCAGGGGATGCAGATATTCAAACTCACCGCCGTGCATACGATGGATAAAGTCCGGAATCAGGTCCATTGGACCCGGACGGTACAACGATACGAACGCGATAATCTCTTCAAATTTGCTTGGGCGAGCTTCTTTCAGCATCTTTTTCATGCCCACGGATTCAAACTGGAAGACCGCGGTGGTATTGGCTTCGGCAAAGACCAGATAAGCATCTTTGTCGTCTAGCGGGATATAAGCAATATCTAGCGGTTTATCGCTCTGGATACGCTTATTGATATTCTTAACCGCATCTTCAATTACGGTCAGGTTACGCAGACCCAGGAAGTCGAACTTCACCAGGCCGGCTGCTTCGACATCGTCCTTATCGAACTGGGCAACACGCGCAGTACCATCAGCATCACACATCACAGCTGAGTAGTCAGTCAGCTTGGTTGGTGCAATTACTACACCACCGGCATGTTTACCGGTATTCCGGGTAATACCTTCAAGCTTGAGCGCCATTTCCCAGATTTCAGAAGCATCGTCATAATCCGGATTGGAGGGATTGGTAACGATGTCTTTCAGTTGTGGCTCGGCTTCCAGAGACTCTTCCAGGCTTAAGCCCAAAGGTTTGGTGGGAATCAGTTTGGAAATGCGATCAGCCAGACCATAGGATTTACCGAGGACACGTGCCACGTCACGAATTGCCCCTTTGGCCGCCATGGTACCGAAGGTCGCAATCTGGGAGACTGCTTCACGACCATAAGTCCGTGCGACATAATCAATTACGCGGTCACGACCAGCAATACAGAAATCGACGTCAAAGTCGGGCATTGAAACACGTTCCGGGTTTAAGAAACGTTCGAATAGCAGGTCATAACGCAGTGGATCAAGATCAGTAATTTTTAAACTGTAGGCTACAAGAGAACCGGCACCTGAACCACGGCCCGGACCTACCGGCACACCATTCCCTTTGGACCACTGAATGAAGTCCATTACGATCAGGAAGTAACCTGGGAAGCCCATGTCCAGAATAATCTTGATTTCAAAGGCCAGACGTTCATCATAAGGTTGACGGATTTCCGGCCAGTCCTCACCACGTTGTTCAGGTGGATACAGAAAGTCTAGGCGTTCTTCCAGACCCACTTCACACAAATGGGTAAAATAACTGCCAATGGTATGACCTTCCGGAATCGGATAGTCTGGCAGGTCATTAAAGCCTAAACGCAAGGTGACATTACAACGTCTTGCGATATGAAACGTGTTTTCAATCGCGGTTGGAATATCCGAGAAAAGCTCTCCCATTTCTGTTGAGCTTTTAAAATATTGTTCAGGACTATAGGTTTTAGGACGGCGATTATCACCCAGCACATAACCATCTGCAATACAGACACGTGCTTCGTGTGCTTCAAAGTCTTCACGTGCAATAAAGTGCACGTCATTATGTGCGACTACACCGATATTATATTTTTTGGCGAGTTTGACCGCCTCTTCAATGAAAAGGTCTTCATTAGGACGACTAGTACGAGTAAGGGCTAAATAAACACGATTACCAAATTTCTCTACCCATTCTTGTAATAGTGGTTCGGCTTTATCAGGGTTAGAGGTAATCAGCATTTTGCCGACATCAGATTGCATACCCAATAACACGATCATGTCATCGTGCTGGTTTAAGATCCATTCTTTTTGTACGCAGGGAATATCGAGCTGCTGGCCACTAATATAACCTTCAGAAACCAGTTCCGTCAGGTTGCGCCAGCCTTTGTTGGTCATGGAAAGCAGAGTGACACGATGTTCGGCATCATTCAGGCGGATTTCAGAACCCAGAATCGGTTTAATGCCTTTATCCAAGCATTTTTTATAGAATTTGACCGCGGCATGCAGATTAGACAAATCGGTTAGCGCGAGTGCTGGCATCTCGTCATTAGCAGCAGCTTTGACTAGGTCCGGTATCCGTACGATGGATTCAGTAATCGAAAATTCTGTATGAATACCAAGATGAACAAAGTGCATAAATGAGTCCCTGCAAAAACCACTCGATAGTTTAGCACGGGATTTATTGTTTCAGTTTGAAATTGAGGGGAAATGGCTAACTTTTAGGTCAAGTTTGGATTTGTTCTTTTAAACTGATTATGGGCTAGAGGTTTGGAGATATTTCCTTTTACTTTTGACGGGGCAAAAGTAACAAAACCCCTTTGTTGATCTGATGGTACATCCCTGTACCACAGATCAACAGGCGACATCCCTGTCGCCATGACATGTAACAAATACTTTTCTGATTTTTTAATAGGGCTTTTTTTCAATAAGGGTTCAAATTGCTAATGCTTTTTTAAGAATTTATGAGAGAGATGATAGTGCCTATTGGCTCTTGAATAAGTTGTAAAGCTTGCGGAAGACAGGTCAACAGGCGACTTCCTGTCGCCGTGACATGTAACAAATACTTTTTTGATTTTTTAATAGGGCTTTTTATCAATAAGGGTTCAAATTGCTAATGCTTTTTTAAGAATTTATGAGAGATCTGATGGTGCCTCTTGGCTCTTGAATAAGTTGTAAAGCTTACGGAAGACAGATCAACGGCAGCATCCATGTGTTCGCTTCGATGTTTAAGATACAGATATTTTATGGGTAGAAAATAAAACCCTCAAAAAGAGGGCTTTATTTAAAGAACTAGATTAACGAATTCGGGATAACCAGTCACCGAGGCTTTGTACAATCTGCACCAGAATCAACAATACGATCACCGTCATGATGACTACAGAGGTATCAAAACGCTGATAACCATAAGAAATCGCTAAGTCACCAATACCACCCGCACCGACAGCACCGGCCATTGCCGTTGCTCCAATCAAACTGATGGTAGCAGTAGTCAAGTTTAGAATGAGTGAACTGCGTGCTTCAGGTAAAATAAACTTAAAGATAATCTGCATTGGCGTTGCACCCATGGCTTGGGCAGATTCGATAATGCCCTCATTTACTTCCAGCAGAGAGGTTTCTACCAAGCGGCCGATATAAGGCCCCACATAAATGGTCAAAGGCACAATTGCTGCCCAAGTACCAATTGATGTTCCGACCAGAAATTTAGTCAGTGGAATCACTGCGATCAACAAGATAATGAATGGCAGGGAACGCAGTGCATTTACAATCGGATTTAGACCATGATAAATCACCCGGTTTGGCAAAATTCCATTTGGACGAGTAACTAATAGAGTAATCGCCTGAATAAAACCCCAGATACAACCAAACAGCATCGCGAAGAACACCATATGGAAAGTTTCTTGCAGTGCGGTCACGAACTGGTCCATCGACAGCGAGCTTTTCCAGAAAGGCGCAGTGATCGTAGTAAGCCACTGTACAAATAAGTCTCTCATTCCTGTACTCCTGCCTGATCTACCTGTACGCCGTGATCTCTGAGATATTGTATTGCAGCTGTAATTTGTGCAGGATCACCGAGAAGCTGGATAAACATCTGTCCAATCACCGAACCATTAATTTCAGTCATATTGGCAAACAGGATATTCAAACTGATATCAAACTGTTTAATCACGCCCTGAATCACAGTTTCCTGCGCTGAGCTACCCAGGAACTTTAAACAATAAATACTGTGGTGATTCTGATTTTCCAGATTCGTCAGAATATTTACGGGCAAGTTTTGCTGTAGTACGGTTTGAATAAAGTTTTTCGTGGTCGGATGCTGAGGCTGACTGAAAATCTGTAAGGTAGAGCCAGTTTCAATCACATCACCTTTTTCCATGACTGCCACATAATCACACACAGTTTCAATCACATCCATTTCATGGGTGACCATCACAATCGTAATGCCTTGTTCCTGATTAATGCGTTTCAGCAGTTGCAGTACAGATTTAGTCGTTTGCGGATCGAGTGCTGAGGTTGCTTCATCACATAACAAGATCTTTGGATGATTCGCTAAGGCACGGGCAATCCCGACACGCTGCTTCTGACCGCCAGAAAGTTCATCTGGAAAAGCATTGCGTTTATGTTTTAAATCAATAAAGTCCAGCAATTCTTCAAGACGCTTTTCCCGTTCAGCTTTACTCCAGCCGAGCAGTTTCATTGGCATTTCAATATTGGCAGCCACAGTTTTGGTCTGCATCAAATTAAAATGCTGGAAAATCATGCCGATCTGGGTACGTTCCTGACGCAATGATTTGGCATCCAAAGCAGTAAAATCTGTACCATTAATTATTACCCGGCCCGAAGTTGGTCGTTCCAGCAGGTTAATCAGGCGAATCAGGGTGCTTTTACCGGCACCACTATAGCCAATAATGCCAAAGATACTGCCAGTCGGAATCTGCAGGTTGATCCGGTTCAGGGCATGTAAGGTCAGGCCTTTCAGCTCGTACTGTTTGGAGATGTCTTTAAATTCAATCATAGTGTCAAATACTGCATCACGAATAAAAAAACAGGCAAGTTATCCTTGCCTGTTTTGAGTATTGATTATTGTATTACTTTGCTTCGGTCAAATAAGTTACCGGTTTGTTTACCGCAACCTTTGTACCGCCAAAGTGTTCATCAACATAGGCTTTCACAGCAGGAGTATGATACAACTGGCCAACTTTTTGAAGTACAGGATCATTTTGACGATCGGCTGCAACGGCTAAAACGTTCACGTTCATTTTGGTGCTTTGATCAATGGCTTCATAGTAAATCGCATCTTTCAGTACGTTCAGACCACCTTCCATTGCCAGGGTATTACCCAGAACAATCGCATCGACTTCGTCTTTTACACGTACTGCTGTTGCCATTTGAATTGGCTTGATGACGATCTGTTTCGCGTTTTCAGTAATGTCAGCAGGAGTACCTTTTACCAAGTCAAAGTTTGGTTTAAGTTTTACTAGACCCGCGGATTGTAAAAGTAACAATGCACGTGATTCATTCGCGCCGTCGTTAGGAATCGCAATTGTTGCACCTTGCTTAAACTCTTCAACTTTTTTCACTTTGCTTGAGTAAATCCCCATTGGCTCAAGATAAGTGGTAGAAAGCGGAGCAATCTTTTGTGTATTGGCGTCATTATAAGCCACCATATAGGCATAAGACTGGAATGCGTTAACATCAATTTCTTTATTGGCAACAGCAGTGTTCATCGACACATAGTCGGTGAAGTTTTTTACATCCAGCTTGATGCCGGCCTGCTCGGTTTCAGGTAAAGTGGCAATGTAGCGCCAGATATCTGCATCTGAACCTGTAGAAGCCATAGTCACTGTTTGCAGTTCACCTGAATCTTTGTTTTGTGCTGCATCCGTTGCAGGGGCTTCTTGTTTTCCGCATGCTGTTAAAGTCAATACAGATGCACTGAGTAAAACGCCAAGTAGCTTTTTCATAAAGATGTCCTAATTCTCGTGTTGCCTAAAGTATATGCATTTTAAGGTCATGTGAAAGAGGAGTTTTATGATCTCTTCCTCAGACTTTGGATCAATATTGCATTTGACTTCGGCAGGGAAAATGCAAATGTACTGCAATAGTTCACATTAGTTTGATCGGTTTAGAGTTCACCAAACGCTATATACTTTTTCTATCTGGAGAAAGTAAATAGAGATTATTTAAAGATATAGTCGTAAATGATGCTCTGGATGGGCGCAATCATACCAATTATTGTTTATTCAATATAGTGAATAAAAAATGATTGCTTATCTGATTAAGTGAATAGCTAATTCATAAAAATATTAATAATTACAATATATTATTTTTACTTTAAATGAATTTAATATTCATTTTGATGAAAAGATGATCTTTATAATATTTTTGCCGATATTAAGCATAAAAATGCATATAGATAAATATAAGAAAAATATCTAATTCTTGGGAAATTAAGAAAATTCTATCTTAACAAGATAAATCTTTCCTTCATGCTCACTAGGCGATGCAGGATCTGATCTTGGTTTTCTTAGTTCATGATACTGCAAGCATGTTTTAACAGAAGGGGATATGCAGATAATCCGAACGCTGTTTTTCATAGAGTACATGTCTACACAAGATATGATCGGCAGATACAAGCGGATGATCAAACTCTCCTACTTTTTCTAAACCAATGTTTTGCATGACACGTTCTGATGGCGTGTTGATGCAGGCAGTAAAAGAAATGACTTTCTCTAGACGCAGGGTTCTAAAGGCATATTTCAGTAAAGCTTTTGCAGCTTCGCTGGCATAGCCTTGATTCCAATATTGCGGAAGTAAGCGCCAGCCTATTTCAGGGGCATCTGCCATATCAAATTCAGGTGGATGGACGTGCAGTCCAATAAAGCCAATAAATTCACCTGTGCTTTTAAGTTCGACAGCGTATAAACCCCAAACACGTTTTTCGATGGCATCACGTAGGCGATTCATAAATGCAGTGGCTTCAGAAGCATCGAGTTTTTTAAGGAAATAGCGCATGACGTCATCGTCCGCGCACATTTGGATAAATGGGGCAGTGTCGGAATCTTGCCATTGGCGGAGGATCAAGCGAGGGGTTTGGAGAGGAATAGTCATAATAGAAGGGTTTTGAATTGATTGTTTGAAGAAAAGTGAATTTTGTTTAGTATTTAATATTCAGTAGGCGGTACGGCTCTATTCATTATATTCTCATTAATTCCACCTTTATTGAATTAATTGCTCAAGTATAGGAAGAAGACTATTAAAATGACAAATATTCAAAAACTTAACATTTATAACTTAGAATTTGAAGATTTTTGTTTGTTGGTCAATCCTAGATATTTGGGGTGTAAGCAGACTGAGAAAGCTTTTTACGATGTGCAAGTGCTTTTAAAGAGAAGAAAATGGAGTGAATTGGTTGGATGTAGATACAATTGGTATTTTATTGAAGGATTAGTAAAATTAAAAATAAAGAATGAATTTGTAGCTGAGATAATCAATGAAATTGAATGCTTAGAAGAGTCTATAGTTTATACAACACTTACCAAGACACAAACTCAATTTAAATATGAACCGTTAAAAGGTCTTTGGCATAAACATTTTCATCTAGGCAACTTAAAAAACATAAAAATAATGTATTTAGATCCTTTAATTAAGGATAAAAAGTGGAAAAAAATGATGCAAGAATGTCGGGCTTTAGAAAAGACGAAGAAAAAAGGTGATAGTGATTTAAGCTTGGTATGGAGCGTTCTTAAAAAGCATACTATCGATGATTATGAATTAAGAAGAGAAAGAGGTCAATTAACAGGTGAGTGGATTGTATATCATGAGTTTTTGGATGCAAAATATTATTTAGGGCTATGGAAGCATGATGATAGAGAGGCAGAAATAGCAAACCAAATTAATCAAATTTTTAAAGTTGAATTTCCAGAATTTCATCATCAATTATCTGTATTTAGCTACTGAAATAAAAACCCCGCACATAGCGGGGTTTTTTATGCTCAAACTGAATTAAGCATTTTCACGAGCGATCGCACGGTAACCAATATCTTTACGGTATTGCACACCATCAAACGTTACTTTTTCGCAAAGTTCTAACGCTTTCGCTTGCGCTTCACCAATCGTATCACCCAGTGCAGTTACGCAAAGTACACGACCACCAGCAGTCACGATGTCACCATTCTCAAGTGCTTTCGTACCTGCATGGAACACTTTCGCATCTGCCATTTCAGTGTCTAAACCTGAAATCACATCGCCATTGCTAGACGTTTCAGGGTAGCCACGTGACGCAAGCACGATCCCTACAGTTTTGCGCTCATCCCATTCAGCTTCAGCAGGTAAGTTACCTTCGATGCCTGCTTGAACCAAATCCACCAAAGATGATTTTAAACGCATCATAATCGGCTGGGTTTCTGGGTCGCCAAAACGACAGTTAAACTCGATCACTTTTGGTTGGCCTTGTTCATCAATCATCAAGCCTGCGTATAAGAAACCTGTATATACGTGACCGTCTTTTTTCATACCTTCAACGGTAGGACGCATCACTTCATTCATGGTTTTTTCAAATACATCTGCAGTCACCACAGGCGCAGGAGAGTAAGCACCCATACCGCCAGTGTTTGGACCTTGGTCGCCTTCAAAAATACGCTTGTGGTCTTGAGATGTTGCCATTGGCAAAATGTTGTCGCCATCAATCATACAAATGAATGACGCCTCTTCACCTGCAAGGAATTCCTCAATCACAACACGAGAACCTGCATCACCAAATTTGTTGCCAGCCAACATGTCATCAATCGCATCAAATGCTTCTTGATTGGTCATGGCAACAATTACGCCTTTACCTGCAGCAAGACCGTCAGCCTTGATTACGATTGGCGCACCATTTTTCTCGACAAATGCTTTAGCCGCATCGACTTCCGTGAACACGTCATAGAAAGCAGTTGGAATGTTGTGGCGTTTTAAGAAGTGCTTCGCAAATGCTTTAGAGCCTTCCAGTTGTGCAGCAAATTGCGTTGGACCCCAAATTTTTACACCCGCTTCACGACAAGCATCCACAACACCATTTACAAGCGGTGCTTCTGGACCCACTATAATCAGTTCAACTGCATTATTTTTGGCAAAATCAATAATGGCAGGGTTGTCGAGAATGTCTAAAGCGACATTTTCACATTTATTTTCAGTTGCAGTACCGGCATTACCTGGCGCTACAAAAACTTTTGTAACTTGATCGTCTTGTGCGATTTTCCACGCCAATGCATGCTCACGACCGCCACTACCCAAAACTAAAATGTTCATCTAAAAATCCCTCAAAGAATAGAATCCCTCCCAACCTCCCTTTAAAAAGGGAGGGGTATCGCAAATAAAAACACAGTTCTATGATGCGAAAAGTCCCCCTTTTTACAAAGGGGGATTTAGGGGGATTAATAAATACGACTTCTAATTAATTTAGTTAATTAGTGGCGGAAATGACGCATGCCAGTGAACACCATTGCAATACCAGCTTCATCAGCTGCTGCAATTGTTTCTTCGTCACGCATTGAACCACCTGGTTGGATAATGCATTTGATGCCGGCTTTAGCCGCGTTATCGATCCCATCACGGAATGGGAAGAATGCATCAGATGCCATGACTGCACCTTCAACTACTAAACCTGCATGTTCAGCTTTGATAACAGCAATACGAGCAGAGTTCACACGGCTCATTTGGCCAGCGCCTACACCGATCGTTTGACGGTTTTTCGCATAAACAATTGCATTAGACTTTACGTATTTCGCTACTTTCCAGGCAAAGATCATGTCGTCAATTTCTTGTTCAGTTGGTGCACGCTTCGTCACAACTTTAAGATCATCTTTCGTAATCATGCCTAAGTCTTGATCTTGAACTAACAAACCGCCGTTTACGCGTTTGTAGTCAAGTTGTGCAGCACGTTCGTCAATCTTCGGAAGTTCGCCACATACTAGTACGCGTACATTCTTCTTCGCACCAGTGACTTCAAGCACGCCTTCAGCAACGCTAGGAGCGATGATTACTTCAACAAATTGACGGTCAACAATTGCTTGAGCAGTTTCAACATCTAATTCACGGTTGAATGCAATAATGCCACCGAATGCAGATTCGGGGTCAGTTGCATAAGCCAAGTCATAGGCAGTTTTGATACCGTCTAAAGATACTGCAACGCCACATGGGTTGGCATGTTTAACGATGACACAAGCAGGCTTCGCAAATGATTTAACACATTCAAGTGCAGCGTCTGTGTCCGCAATGTTGTTATAAGAGAGTTCTTTACCTTGTAACTGTTTTGCAGTTGAAACAGAAGCTTCAGTTGCAGCTGGATCTACATAGAATGCAGCAGACTGATGCGGATTTTCACCGTAACGTAAGTCTTGAGCTTTGTTCAATTGTGTATTGAAAGTACGAGCAAAATTGTCAGCTTCGCCTTCTTCTTTACCTACGCGCGCGCCTAAGTAAGATGCGATCATACCGTCGTATTGCGCAGTATGTTCAAATGCTTTCACTGCCAGGTCAAAACGGGTTGCATAAGATAAAGCACCCTCAGCTTTAAGCTCAGCAATTACCGTTGCGTAGTCAGATGCATTCACTACGATACCGACAGAAGCATGGTTTTTTGCAGCAGCACGAACCATAGTTGGACCACCGATGTCGATATTTTCGATCGCATCAGCAAGTGAACAGTTTGGTTTTGCTACAGTCGCAGCAAATGGATACAGGTTAACAACAACAAGATCGATCGCATCGATGTTGTGTTCAGCCATCACTGCTTCGTCTAGACCACGACGGGCCAGAATGCCGCCATGAATTTTTGGATGTAGTGTTTTAACACGGCCGTCCATCATCTCTGGGAAACCAGTGTGCTCTGAAACTTCAACTACAGCGACATTATTGTCTTTCAACAATTTATATGTACCGCCAGTAGATAAAATTTCTACCCCTAGAGCAGCAAGGTTTTGTGCAAACTCAACAATACCGGTTTTGTCGGAAACAGAGATTAAAGCGCGTTTAATAGTCATGATCTTCGTCACAGTTACCAAGGAACAGATTAAATCTAAATAGCTAATTTACAGTCAAAAAAAATGCCTGCGATTAACGCAAGCATTTTATCATTTATTCACTCATTAAACCGTGTGCTTTTAACTTTTTACGCAAAGTACCGCGGTTTAAGCCGAGAATTTCAGCAGCGCGGGTCTGGTTACCACGCGTATATTCTAGAACTACAGATAGAAGAGGCTTCTCCATTTCTGCCAGCACCATGTCATACACCTGAGAAGGTTGCTCGCCTTGCAGTTGTGCAAAATAGTGGCGAACTGCGCGATCTACGTGAATACGAAGAGCGACATCAGATTGTGCAGTAAAAATAGGAGATTTGCTATTCATGCGAATTAATCCGAAAAATCAAATACCACTTGGGTAAAGTGATATATAAAAGTGGTCTATAAATTAAATGAGCTTCTGTTTTAGATCCTAAAACAGAAGCTCTAAAACATGGTCATTACATTGAGCATGTAGCTTGACACATCTCAGCCAGTTGGTCGAAATATAAGCGTAACAATTGTTAAATTTTTGTTACCGACCAAAAATCAAACAAAAAAATCTGCACGATACGCAATAAGTGTTAGAGCGCATTAGCAAGACTGTATTTGTTGTGAAAAATTAGCGAAGAGTTGGCAGCACATAGCTTTCGTGGCGCGTATAATACCATTGTCTACAAAAAAGTGAGCAAGAAAACTGCATTTTTTTTTAGTTTTTTTATCTTTTTTGATAGTTTTTTTCAATATCAAGGACGAATTATTTCTAAACTATAGCTATCGAAACTTTTTCGCTTGACTGGAACCTGAAAGTCGAATTTAAAAGGACTATTTTTTGGAATACGCTGGATGCTCACTAAACTTTCAATCAGGTATTCTGAAGGTGAAAGCGTATAGGAAGCAGTAATCACCCCATTATCTTTTAAGTCGAGACGCAAAACTGGCATGGCCAGGCTACGGTCATGATAATTGATCAGCTCACCTGTAAATCGGGTTTGCTTCGAATCTGATGCCCTGACTTTAACATTCCTGGTATTAATCAGGTCGTAATGCTCTTCCATATTTGAACAATTGAATACATCACAAACAGCATTAAACGCTGTACCCATCACATGACTATTCTTTAAGTACTGTGGATTAAACCAAAAGAACTGAAAAACCAATATGCCGAGTAATAATACATTTATTGCTGTCCAGCCAATATATTGCAAGATAGAGCGCTGACTTCTTTCATCTGTATCTTCTTCCCAGTTCATGGCTGGAAGGGCACTAATGGGCTCGGTACTAAAATAGTTCAGATTATTCAAATAGGTTTTGAGATCAATATTCGAGTTTTCAACTTTTTCATCAAAAATATGTAGAAGATTGTTGAGGCGAGAAGAAATCTTGCTGTTATATAAGTCTGCATCAAATTGTGATGCAGCTTGAGCTGGACTAAGAGACTCAACATTAGCTTCAGGGGAGGGGTCAGTGGCCGAAGGCTGAGGTTCGGTCACCAGATGAGAAAGTGCATTAAATGAGGTGGTGCATTTGGGACAACAAACCATACCCTGAGCAATGGTTAACTGAGCAACCGTTACTTTGTAGATTGTGGAACAAGTCGGGCAGAGGGTTCGTTTATCACTCATACATTCACGCTTATTTAATTTTTATGGCGTTTACCAGAAATTCGACACCAGTATTCATCACGCTTCGCTACTTCTAATATATCAAAATGATTAGAGTAAATGCTAGTAACATCAGTAACTTGTTCTTCAATAACACCCGCAAGTGCGAATTCACCCTCAGCTTTTACCAATTCTGCAAAGTGCGGTTCAAGCATCATCAGTGGACCTGCCAAGATATTAGCAACGAAAACATCTGCCTTTATTGCACCAAGCTCTTCGTTAAATTCTTCCGGTAAGCCTACATAAAGCCGATCAAGTACACCATTGAGTTCAGCATTTTGTTGGGTGGCCAAGACTGCTTGTGGATCAATATCGGTTGCATATGCTTTTTTCGCGCCAAGTAGCAGGGCAGCAACAGCCAAAATGCCTGAACCACAGCCATAGTCGATGACGATTTTGTCTTTGAGATTTGTTTTTCCCAGCCATTGCAGGCAGAGGAAAGTAGAAGCATGATTGCCTGTACCAAAAGCCAGACCAGGATCGAGCTTGATATTTACTGCATCTGCTTCAGGTGGTTCCATCCATTCTGGCACAATCCAGAACTTGTCAGAAATCTGAATTGGTTCATAAGCATCCATCCAGGTGCGTTCCCAAGCTTGATCTTCCAGAAATTCATGACGGATAGGCGCTTCAGGCATTTGTGCACGAATAAAGGTTTCGAGTGCATCGACATCGATTTCTTCGCCTTCTTCTTGTGCATAAATACCGGTAACAATCACTTTATTCCACAACGGTGTTTCACCTGGAAGTGGTTCAAGTAAATCCTGATTTTCAGCATCATCCAGCGTCACGCTCACCGCACCCAGCGAGCTGAGTAATGTTTCAGTGAAATCAACCTGAGCCTGATCAACCGTAATATGAATTTGTAACCACTTCACAGAAATAACCTTATGTATATCTTTTCAAAAAGCTATTGTAACGGAAGTTCCGGTTTTTGTGCGGCTAGATTGCTGTGCAGGTGTAAATAAAAAAAGGATGCCTGAGACATCCTTCTGAAGGTTTTAGACTTTATCTAATCTAGATTTGTCAGGGGTTTTTGTACCTGAAGCGGTGCAAGTCGATTCAGTAAAGTGCCAAAAATTGCAGCAAATATATACATAAAAATAGAATAAACTGCCGCTGGCATTGCTACTGCTGAGCTGCCAATCACGGTCAGGGCAATGGTCATGGCAAGAGTGCTGTTATGAATGCCGATTTCAAAAGCACTGGCGCGGGCTTGAGCGCTATTAATGTTAAGGAGTCGTGGAACCAGATAGCCGATGCCAAGGCTCAGGATACAGAATAAGGCAGTTGCCAGTCCGACTTGAGTCAGATATTCACTTATATTGGCACGTTCCTTCACAATGGTTGCGACAATAATAAGAACCAGAAAAGTAATAGCAAAAATCCGCAGTGGTCGATTCAATTTTGCTGTCACACCTGGTGCATAATGACGAATCAGCATGCCAATCCCAACTGGAATCAGAATAATCGCAAAGACCTGCAGAATTTTGCCAAATTGCAGGCCAACTTGCTGGCTATCCTGCATGAAGTGCAAGATCGAGAAGTTAATAATTAAAGGAAGGGTAATTGCAGCAATGACTGAGTTGATTGCTGTCAAAGTAATATTCAGCGCCAGATCACCTTTGAATAGGTAGCTAAACAGGTTGGCTGTGGCACCGCCTGGAGAAGCAGCCAAGAGCATCAAACCGACTGATAACAGTGGTGGTAAAGCTAGTAGTTTACATAGTACAAAGGCGATTCCCACCAGGATAATCAGCTGACAGAAAAGTGCGATGAGTACAGCTTTGGGATGGCGGGTCACTCGGCTAAAGTCACGTGGGGTAAGTTCAAGTCCAAGCCCCATCATAATGATCGCTAAAGCCAGTGGTAACAATATGGTAATAAAGCCAGAATCCATCTGTATGCTCCTTATTTAAATGTCTTTTTTATCTATTTTTAAGTCCAGCATACAGAGGAAATTATGGTTTATATAGTGTGTTTACAAATCTGATAAACGATGCTTGGATTTCTGATAAATGATGCGTTGACGGCTCAGGATAATGCCAAAAAAGGTGGCAAGAGTGTACATGACAATAGTATAGATACCCGCAGGGATGGCAATAGTATTATTGCCTAATACGGTAATAGCGATAGTCATGGCAACAGCGGTATTATGAATGCCCACCTCAAAGGTACAAGCACGTGCCTGACGGTCTGGAATACCAAGCAGTAAAGGTAGGCAATAACCAATAAACAGGCTGGAAAAGCCAAAAATTACGGTCGCAATTCCGATGCTATTGAAATATTCCATCAGATTATGGCGTTCGCGTACGACTGCAAATACAAATAATGCAATGAGGAAGCCAATTGCGAAAATACGCATTGAGCGATTAACAGTGATTGTGAGCCTTGGGAATTTAGCCCGTAATGCCATACCGAAGATAACAGGAAGTAATATGATAAAAAATACCTGAACCATCTTCATGGCTGGCATGGTAATGGTATCGTCACTGCCCAGGAAAAAATGTAAGGATAAATTAATAATAAAAGGCAGGGTGAAGATCGATATAAAAGTATTAATTGTAGTCAGGGTGAAGTTAAGTGCCAAATCACCTTTATATAGGTAGCTGAACAGATTGGCCGTTGGTCCACCCGGAGAGGCTGCCAGCAGCATTAAACCCACAGCCAGTAGCGGCGGCAAATCCAATATGATACAGATCAGAAAAGCCAGACTGGTCAACAGGATCAGCTGGATAAATAAGGCAATAAAAATGACCTTAGGATAGTTGAGTACACGAATAAAATCCTTGACGCGTAATTCAAGTCCTAACCCCATCATCAAAATTGCCAGCAGTACCGGCAATAAAAAAACAAAAAATACCGAATCCATAGAATGTCCTTTTTATTATTGGATCTTCATTTTTAAATTCAGTTTAACGTAAATTATTAAATAATCAATAGAAAATGGGCAAAACCTCAATTTTGCCCATTTATTCTTTTATAACTTTAAAGAGCTTTATTTAGGTCGAGGAGGAGTGAAGCCCAAGGCACATTTACCACTAATTTCCTGACCATTAACGGTGGTTGTGGTGTTTCCAGAAGCGTCTTGGCAAGCACTGTAAATTTCAGCTTCATCACCCATTAAGGCTGTTTTGGAGTTGGAAAAAAACTGTGGTTCACAGGTTCCGTTCCAGATAATGCCACGATGAGCAAAAGTTACGGCATCACCAGCTGATTTGCCTTTACAGACTTTCTGATACAAATCTGGATTGTAAACTTTAGCAACCTTATCATTTGCAGTGGCCATACCTGTTACTGATAGTGCACCGAGCATTATTGAAAATAATATTTTCTTATCCATTTATTTCACCTTTTTTCTTCGTGTGGCGTCAAATTTACATCTTAGAAAATACTCAGCTGCATACAATTGCGATCAGGTAACAAATACAAGCTCTATGTATTGATTTATCGGTGTTTTGCTAAAAAATGAAAGATTAAGTGACAATTAAGAAGGTTTATAAAAATACGATAGGGTGACCTTGAATTAATTCCACTGAATTTGTCAACTATTCTGCAATTTTTGCTATAATCTTCGGCTATCCTTTTTTAATCTCTCAAATACCACTATGCACTATCCTAAAGTATACGATGTCATTGTGATCGGTGGCGGTCACGCAGGTACGGAAGCAGCATTGGCTGCGGCGCGTATGGGTCGACAGACTTTACTCTTAACTCACAATATTGAGACTTTAGGGCAGATGAGCTGTAACCCAGCCATCGGTGGTATTGGTAAATCGCATTTGGTGCGTGAAATTGATGCCTTGGGCGGTGCAATGGCACTTGCTGCTGACAAAGGCGGTATCCAATTCCGAATTTTAAACTCACGTAAAGGTGCTGCGGTTCGTGCGACGCGCGCGCAGGCTGACCGTGTACGTTATAAAGCTGCGATTCGTGAAACATTAGAAAACCAAGCGAATCTTGATATTTTCCAACAAGCAGCGGATGACCTGATTGTTGAAGGCGATACCGTTAAAGGTGTAGTAACCCAAATGGGTATTCGCTTTGATGCGAAAACTGTGGTGTTAACTGCAGGTACATTCTTAGGTGGTGTGATTCACGTCGGTCTTGAGAAATCAAGCGGTGGTCGTGCAGGCGATCCACCATCAATTTCATTGGCGCATCGTTTACGTGAACTTCAACTTCCTGTTGGTCGTCTAAAAACAGGTACACCACCACGTATTGATGCACGTTCAGTAGACTTCTCTGTGATGACACCACAGCCGGGTGATTTCCCATCTCCGACCATGTCATTCATGGGTGATGCATCTATGCACCCTGAACAAGTGAACTGCTGGATTACACATACCAATGAAAAAACCCATGACATTATCCGTGGAGGTTTAGATCGTTCACCGATGTATACGGGTGTGATTGAAGGTGTCGGTCCACGTTACTGCCCATCGATTGAAGACAAGATTCACCGTTTTGCCGATAAAGACTCTCACCAAGTGTTCTTGGAGCCTGAAGGTTTGGATACGCATGAGTTGTATCCAAACGGTATTTCAACTTCACTGCCATTTGATGTGCAGTTTGAATTGGTGCGCTCAATCCGTGGTATGGAGAATGCACATATTCTGCGTCCAGGGTATGCGATTGAATACGATTACTTCAACCCGCAAGCGTTGAAATTCACTTTGGAAACCAAAGCGATTAATAACTTGTACTTTGCAGGTCAAATCAACGGTACAACAGGTTATGAAGAAGCAGGTGCGCAAGGTTTACTTGCAGGTTTGAACGCAGCACGTCGTGCGTGGGATCAAGAGCAATGGACACCAAAACGTGATGAAGCGTACATGGGTGTATTGGTTGATGACTTGATCACTTTAGGTACCAAAGAACCGTACCGTATGTTCACTTCACGTGCGGAATATCGTTTGATGCTGCGTGAAGACAACGCAGACCAACGTTTAACACCAATCGGTCGTGAAATGGGTCTGGTGGATGATGAGCGTTGGGCGGCTTACTGCGAGAAAATGGAAGCGGTTGAGCGTGAGACAGGTCGTTTGCAACACCTTTGGGCAGCACCAAACAATCCAATGGGTAAAAAATTCGTTGAGATGACAGGTGCAGACCTTTCTAAAGAATGTTCTGCGATTGATTTGTTAAAACGTCCGAACATTAGCTTTGCTCAAATTGCAGAACTGACAGGTTCTGAAGTATCTGCTCAAGTGGGTGACCAGATTGAGATTGCGGTGAAATACGAAGGCTATATTAACCGTCAGCATCAAGATGTCGCGCAAATGAAGCGTTTGGAAGAAACCAAGATTCCTGCTGATTTTAACTATGACATCGTTTCAGGTCTTTCTCGTGAAATTACCTTGAAGTTAAAAGATGTTCGTCCGGAAACACTTGCACAAGCAAGCCGTATTCCGGGTGTAACCCCTGCTGCAGTTCAACTGGTAATGATCACGATTCGCAAGAATGCACAAACAAAAAAATCTGCCTAAGATTTGATGTTAAAAAACCCGCAAAATGCGGGTTTTTTTATAAATAAAAGTTAATAATCACCTAGATGAATGATTCCATAGTTAAAAGCTAATAATAAAATAAATAATTGAAAAATAATAATATTTATAATTTTTCATCTAAAAATAGAATCACTGTCATTGTTTTTAAGTCTTATTTGGAGGTGAAAAAGCAAACTCTTACATTTCAAATCCTACCATTGTAGTGCTATTTATTCGAAAGGATTAGATTAACAATTAGGCAGTGGGCTAAGCCAAAAAAAGCCTGGAATTGAGGAAGATGAATCATGATGTTGACACAAAAGGAAAAAATACAAAAATTTCTGGTGTTATTTTTGTGTTTCTGGGTCGCATTTTTTGAAGGCTTTGATTTACAAGCCCCTGGAATTGCTGCCAAAGGTATTGCAGAAACGTTTGCACTTGATCAGGTGCAAATGGGCTATGTATTTAGCCTCGGCGTTTTTGGGATGTTATTCGGTGCTTTCTTTGGTGGGCGTATCGCGGACTATTTAGGTCAGAAACGAGTCTTAATGCTATCGGTGGCTATTTTTGGGGTGTTCTTTGCACTTACGGCGATCGCGCCAAGTATTGAAATTTTATATGCGGCACGTTTCCTGACGGGTTTGGGTTTGGGGGCTGCAATGCCCACCATGATTTCAGTGGTGGGGGATGAGGCGACTGAACGTAATCGAGGTAAGCTGAACAGCTTAATGTATTGTGGTTTGCCTGTAGGTGCGATTTTTGTTGCCGGGCTGGCAATCTATTTTAAGGATATTAGCTGGCAAACATTATTCCTGATCGGTGGTTTGACCCCCTTGGTTCTGCTGCCTTTCATGGCTATGATTTTAAAAGACAAACCGCGTGCTGTTAAAGTTCAAACGACTGAGCAACAGATCGCAGTACCCAATATGGCTGAAGTACTGTTTAAACAGGAACAATATAAACGTACTGTGCCATTGTGGTTCGGCTTTTTCTTTACCTTAATGATTAACTATATCCTGATCAGCTGGTTACCAAATTTACTAATGGAACAAGGGCTTTCCAAGCAGGAAGCTTTTAGTATCATGCTGATCTTCCAGGTTGGTGCTGTAATTGGTACTTTAGGGCTAGGTTATTTATTAGATCGCCTGAAACTCTGGCAAGTGGCTGCTATCATTTATGTAGGCCTGGCAATTGCATTGATTTTACTCTTTACCAGTAAAGTAATTCCATTGCTGATCTTGGCCGGTTTAATGGGTGGAATTTTCTCTACCGGTGGCCAATCTATCCTGTATGGTATTTCTCCAATCTTCTACTCAGGGGCAGGTAAAGTTACGGGAGTGGGAAGTGCAATTTCACTCGGGCGTTTGGGCGCCATGACTGGTCCACTATTATCTGGCAAGATTCTGGCATTGGGCTTAGGAACAACAGGTATTCTGTGGGCCAGCTTGCCGGCTGTGGTGATTTCTGCTGTGGCAGTCACTGCTTTGTCCCGTTATAAGACACAAAACAAGCACTAATTTAAGTAATCTATCTATGAAAAAAGTCGGTCTGATGGCCGGCTTTTTTTTATTTGAAGATATTTAGGGCGTGTCATCAATTAAGCCATATCATGATTGAGGCAAGGTAGATCGCTGACAGGAAGTTTTGAGCCAATTTATCATAGCGCGTAGCAATACCTCGATACTGCTTGAGCTTGGCGAAGAAATTCTCGATCAGATGTCTTGCCTTATAAAGATGTTGGTCATAATCACGCTGATCAATCGCGTTACTTTTGGATGGCATCACGACTTGACCATTGATCTTATGAATCGGATCAATCACTCGATCCCTGGAATTGTAGGCTTTATCCATAAGCCATGTTTGGCTTAAGGATAAGTCCAGTAACACATCGGCACCGTTCAAGTCATGGGCCTGCCCGGCAGTGAGATAAAATCCTGTTGGGTTGCCTAAAGCATCAGTACGGGCATGAATTTTGGTACTTAAGCGACCTTTACTGCGTCCGATCGCCTGTTCTTTTTTTTCCGGCACTGTGTTGATGAGCGCGCACAATGGTTGAGTCCAGCATGGCATATTCATTATCACTGTCATGTGATAGCACTTCAAAAACTCTCTGCCACACGCCTGTTTTAGCCCAACGGCTAAAACGGGTATGTACGACTCTAAAATCACCGAACCGTTCGGGTAAGTCTCGCCACGGAATACCTGAACGATAACGATAGAGTATTGCCTCAACAAATAATCGGTTGTCTTTGGCGGTTACTCCAACAGTACCCGGCCGTCCAGGCAACAGATCCTTGATCCATTCCCACTGATCATCTCTTAATGCATAGCGTTTAGTCATGAAAAAATAATGAGGACAGATTAGATTTTCTCAAGCTAATTGATGACAGGCCCTAGACAGATTATTTCGCAGGTAATTTTTGTTAATATAAGTTGAACTAAAAAACGAAATTGAGATATGAGCTATCAGTTAATTGAGCTGGATATAGACGCGACCGACAATATTGCCTGCCTACATTGCCAGCAACAGATTATTAACTGGCAAGAAGAGCAATATGTCCAGCCTTGTGAACATACTCTGTTTATTGCCATGGATATTGGTTTTGAATACATTACCGATGAGTTTGAGCAGACCATGCAACATACTGTGGATGATTTACATGCTAATGATGATCAGGTCAATATGTTCGCAGAGTTGACTACTAGTACTTATCCGGAATTTATAATTTTAAAATCGGATCTGGGTGTGGAAGGTTATTCACGTTATATTGGCCTTACCGCTTAAATCTCAGAATGAAAAAAAGCGCCAAATCAATTGGCGCTTTTTTGTGGCTAACTTTAAAAATTAACCTTCAACTTCTTCTTCAACATCATCATCTGCACTGTCCATACCCAGCTCTTTAAGTTTGCGCGTCAATGTATTTCGACCCCAACCTAAAAGCTCAGCAGCATGGCGTTTACGGCCACGAGTTTGCTGAAGGGCTGCATTAATCAGCGTGCGTTCAAACATTGGTGTTGCGATGTCGAGAATCTTCATCTCACCATTTTTTAGCTTTTGAATTGCCCATTGGTTCAGTAATTCATCCCAATGGTGCGGAGCAACCTGATTCAGATTTGGAATTGGTGCGCCGTTGTCCTGCTGGATAGGAATCTGTTTCAGTTCAGGTGGCAAGTCTTCTGGATAAACTTCACGACCTGTGATCATAACTGTTAACCAGCGACAGGTATTTTCCAGCTGACGCACGTTCCCTTGCCAAGGCAGCTTTTGCATATATTCCTGAGTTTCAGGACGCAGAATCTTCGGATTGACACCAAGCTCTTTGCCTGCACGTGCCAGGAAATGCTGTGCCAGCATTGGAATATCTTCAGAACGGTGTGCCAGTTTAGGAATATGAATACGAATTACATTCAAACGGTGATACAAGTCTTCACGGAAGCGGCCATCGTGTACCAGTTTTTCCAGATCCTGGTGAGTTGCTGCCACGATACGCACATCGACCTTAACTGGAATATGACCACCTACACGGTAAAATTCACCATCTGCCAGAACACGGAGTAAACGGGTCTGGGTTTCAAATGGCATGTCTCCAATTTCGTCTAGGAACAATGTACCGCCGTTAGCCTGTTCGAAACGGCCTTGACGTTGAGTATTGGCACCCGTAAACGCACCTTTTTCATGACCGAACAATTCAGTCTCAATCAGGTCTTTTGGAATCGCTGCCATGTTCAGGGCGATAAATGGCTTATTACTACGTGGTGAATGGCGGTGCAAAGCATGTGCTACCAATTCTTTACCTGTGCCGGATTCACCATTAATCAAAACGGTAATATGCGACTGAGATAGACGGCCAATAGCGCGGAATACTTCCTGCATTGCAGGAGATTCACCGATAATTTCAGTCGATTGAATTGTTGGAGCCGCTTTTGCAGATTCCTGTTGCTGTAACTTGGTGATGTGCAGGATGGCACGATTCACCAATGCCAGCGCTTCATCAATATCAAATGGCTTTGGCAGATACTCGAAGGCACCGGTCTGATAACTTGATACTGCAGATTCCAGATCCGAGTGCGCCGTCATAATGATGACAGGCAGATCAGGATTAGTATTCTTGACCTTACCTAAAAAGGTTAAACCATCAATACCCGGCATTCGGATATCGGTCAGGATCACATCTGGTACATCCACATTCAGCTGATCAAGTGCTGACTGGGCTTCTTCAAAACTGGTAACGTCGAAACCTTCTTCTTTGAATGTTTTTTCGAGTACCCAACGCATGGCACGATCGTCATCAATCACCCATATTTTATTTCGCGACATGATCTGACTCCCAAGGTAAAAATAAGCTAAATACGGTTTTTCCTGGAACTGACTGGCATTCAATCATTCCGTTATGTTGGTGCATTATATTTTGAGCAATACTGAGGCCCAGGCCGGTTCCTTTGGCACGGCTGGTCACAAGCGGGTAGAAAACGGCTTCAATAATATCGTCTGGTACACCCGGACCATTATCTTCAATGTCGATGCGTACCACTGAACGATGAATCACACCATTAATAGTATATAGACGCTGAATACGGGTTCTTAAAATCAGTTCAGGCTGATGCTCGACAAAGAAGTCTTTGTTTTCAGTCATCGCCTGAACCGCATTCACACAGATATTCAGCATGACCTGAATCAGCTGATCGCGGTCTGCTAAAACTTCTGGCAGGGACAGGTCATAGTCCCGGGTAATTTTAATTTTCTTTTTGGTCTGATTTACAATCAGTGAGCGGACACGTTCTAAAGGCTCATGCACGTTGACCATTTCATAGCTTGGCAATTGACGTGAACCCAGCATACTATCTGCCAGATTTCTCAGGCGATCCACTTCACTAATAATAATATCTGTAAATTCTTTGTATTTCGGATCATCCAGGCTACGTGCGAGAAGCTGAGTTGCACCACGAATACCGCCAAGAGGGTTCTTGATCTCATGTGCTACACCACGGATCAGCTGGCGAGCCACCTGATGTTGCTGAATGTAGTTTTCTTCACGCGAGATTTTCAGCATACGGTCACGCTGATTCAGCTCAATCAGTAATAAGGGGTGATGTGGTTTGCCTGCATTCAGTAGCGAAACCGTGTAATCCACATGAATGTCCTTAAAATTGACAATAATGGTCGCTTCACGGCGGGTATAAGGTTGTCCAGTATGCAGGGTGTTATACAGCGACTCTTCAGTATTGAACTCATCTGTAGGGGCTTGCAGTATATTTAATACCGGTGTGCCAAATGCGCGTAACAAGCTGATATCGAACATGGCCTCGCAGGCAGTATTCAAATAATAGATATTCAGGTTGCTATCAATCAGCATGACAGCAGTGGTCAGGTTATCCACCAAAAGGCGATAGTCGATGGAAAGGGGCTGATCCATTAGCGATGGTTTTCCTGTATTAAAATAGCGCAATGGCATCTTCATAAAGCAAAATTTAAAGTCTTAAGTTCTCATTTGATGCACATTAAGCAAAATGCACGCCAACTTTTTAAATAATCCCTAAATTATTGCAATGAAATGGAAGTGGGTCATGAAGATGCATGATTTGTTAATGGTATAGCTGATAAAAATCAGCATGTAAATCATAAATGTTCAATTTTGGTGCATGTATAAATATATTGAATATTTTATGGCTTTATTTTGGTGCTTGATGTAATCAGTCTCCATTTCAACTGTTTTTATGTTTCGAAAAGACATACAATACGCGCATTCTAGTGGAGCGCAGATTCATGAAGTCCCCCAAAGTCGGTTTTGTTTCTTTAGGTTGTCCTAAGGCATTGGTAGATTCTGAACGAATTTTAACTCAGTTGAAGACTGAAGGTTATGATGTCGCATCGGATTATGACGGTGCTGATTTAGTAGTTGTAAACACCTGTGGTTTTATTGAATCTGCAGTACAAGAGTCTCTAGACGCCATCGGTGAAGCGATGAGCGCGAATGGTCGCGTGATTGTGACGGGCTGTCTAGGTAAAGACGAAGACAAGATTCGCCAAATGCATCCGAATGTCCTGAAAGTGACCGGTGCTGCGGCTTATGAAGAAGTAATGGATGCGGTTCATCAATATGTCCCTGAACCGCCAAAACATAATCCATTTATTGATCTGGTTCCTGAGCAAGGCATTCGCCTTACTCCAAAACACTATGCGTACTTGAAAATTTCAGAAGGCTGTAACCACCGTTGTACTTTCTGCATTATCCCAAGCATGCGTGGTGATCTGGTATCGCGTCCAGTCGGTTCTGTACTTGAAGAAGCTGCGGCACTAAAACGTGCTGGTGTAAAAGAAGTACTTGTCATCTCCCAGGATACTTCTGCTTACGGCGTGGATACCAAGTACAAACTTGACTTCTGGAACGGTCAGCCAGTTAAGACCAAATTCTATGATATGTGTGAAGCGCTGGGTCAGTTAGGCATCTGGGTGCGTCTGCACTATGTCTACCCATATCCACATGTGGATGCGGTGATTGATCTGATGGCACAAGGCAAAATTCTGCCATACCTGGATATTCCATTCCAGCATGCAAGTCCTAAAGTATTAAAGCTGATGAAGCGTCCTGCGCACAGTGAAAATACATTAGAACGTTTGAAAGTATGGCGTGAAAAATGTCCTGAATTGGTGCTGCGTTCGACATTTGTAGTGGGCTTCCCGGGTGAAACCGAAGAAGACTTCCAAATGTTGTTGGACTGGTTGCAGGAAGCTCAGCTGGATCGTGTGGGTTGTTTCACTTATTCAGCAGTTGAAGGTGCAGCAGCGAATGATCTGCCAGATCACGTGCCGGAAGAAATCAAGCAAGAACGTTATGAACGTTTCATGCAGGTCCAGCAAGCGATCTCAGCAGCCAAGCTGCAAAAGCGTATCGGTCAGAAAATGACAGTGCTAGTTGATGATCTGGAAGAGGAATTCCCGGTTGCTGTAGCACGTTCTTATGCCGATGCACCAGAGATTGATGGGAATGTATTTGTTGAAGATATCGACAAGAGCCTGATTAAGACAGGTGCTTTGCTTGAGGTCGAAATTACCGATGCGGACGAATATGACCTGTTTGCAAAACTGATTTCGATTAAATCAGCCTAATACTTAGATAAAATTAAATGAAATAATTTGGAGTTTGATGATGTTGGATTCTAAAAAGCCGCGTTTTGGCCGTATTTTGCTGAAACTTTCAGGTGAAGCGCTTGCCGGAAACAAGGATATGGGTATTGATGCACCAATCCTTGACCAGATGTCTTTAGCGATTGCACACCTAGTTGGATTGGGGGTACAAGTTGGTATTGTTGTCGGTGGTGGTAACTTGTACCGTGGTAGCCAGTTGCAGAAAGACGGTCTGGTTGGTCGTGTAACCGGTGACCAGATGGGTATGCTGGCAACTGTGATGAATGGTCTGGCATTACGTGATGCGCTGGTACGCCGTAACATCAAGACACGTTTACTTTCAGCATTGCCAATTGGCACCGTTGTAGAATCTTACTCAAGCCGTGATGCGATTCGTCACCTGACGCGTGGTGAAGTCTGCGTATTTGTTGCGGGTACAGGTAACCCGTTCTTTACCACTGATACAGCAGCTTGTTTACGTGGTATTGAAATTGAAGCGGACCTGATTCTGAAAGCAACCAAGGTTGATGGTGTCTATAATAAAGATCCAAGCAAATTTGAAGATGCTGTTAAATACGAAACCTTAACCTTTGACCAAGTGCTTGATGAAAAACTGGGTGTGATGGATTTAACGGCGATCTGCCTATGCCGTGATCATAACGTACCGCTACAAGTTTTCGATATGAACAAGTCTGGTGCTTTATTGTCCGTTGTGATGGGTGAAAAAGAAGGTACTCACGTTACCAATTAATGACGTGAGCCTTGAAGCACTTTATACTAGTCAAAATTTAGCTTTTACATTTTTTAGAATTAAGTAAGGAAGATCATATGATTAACGATCTTAAAAAAGACGCAGAAGACCGTATGAACAAGTCACTTGACTCGTTGGAGCATGGTTTTGCCAAAGTTCGTACTGGACGTGCGCATCCATCGATTTTGAACGGTGTTATGGTTCCTTACTATGGCTCTGACGTGCCATTGAACCAGGTTGCAAACGTAGGTGTTGAAGATTCACGTACCTTGCTGGTTCAACCATTTGAACGTTCAATGGTTGCTGCAATTGATAAAGCCATTCGTGAATCAGATTTAGGGCTTAACCCGATTACTGCTGACGCAATTCGTGTGCCAATGGCTGCGTTAACTGAAGAAACTCGCCGTGACATGCAGAAAGTTGCGCGTAACGAAGCTGAAAACGCTAAAGTTGCGATTCGTAACATTCGTCGTGATGTTTTGGGCGATATCAAAGCTTTATTGAAAGAAAAAGAAATTTCTGAAGATGAAGAACGTCGTGCTTCTGACGAAATCCAGAAAATTACCGATAAATATGTTGCTGAAGTTGACAAACGTTTGGCTGCAAAAGAAGCTGAATTGATGAAGGTCTAATTCATCAATGACCGTTTCTGAAGAGAGTTCCCGTCTTCCAAAACATGTTGCCATCATCATGGATGGCAACAATCGTTTTGCCAAAAAAAATCAGATGCAAAAAGGTGAAGGACACCAGGAAGGTAAAAGCGTTCTTGACCCGATTGTAGAACACTGTAGAAAAAGAAAAATCCAGGCTTTAACTGTATTTGCGTTTTCGAGTGAAAACTGGAATCGTCCGCAGTATGAAGTGGATCTGCTCATGCGATTGCTCGAAGACACCATCCATGAACAGTTACCGCGCATGGAAAAATTCAATATTGCCTTACGCTTTATCGGTGATCGCAGCCGTTTATCTCCAGAGCTGCAAGCTTTGATGTTGCATGCTGAGGAAAGGACTGCTAAGTTCGATAGCATGACGCTCACTATTGCCATTAGCTATGGTGGTATGTGGGATATGGCGCAGGCTGCGAAGCGAATTGCTGCGGATGTTTTAACAAATAAATTAGAACTTGATGCAATTAATGCTGATGTTTTTGGTCAATATGTAAGTCTTAGTGATTTACCACCTGTGGATTTGTTAATCCGTACCGGTGGGGATTTTCGCTTGTCAAACTTCCTGCTCTGGCAGGCAGCTTATGCGGAACTGTATTTCACTGAAACCTTGTGGCCAGAATTTACCACGGAAGAACTTGACGATGCCTTTGCCGTATTTGGTGGACGTGAACGTCGGTTTGGTAAAACATCAGAACAGATTCAGCAAGAGAAACTTGAGAATTAATACATGTTAGAGCGGATTATAACCGCATTGGTTTTGGTGGCTGTTGTACTCAGTTGTATGTTTGCCACTACTGTATATTACCCAATGTTTGTGTTGATGGTCGTTGCTGCAGGCGTGGCAGGTTATGAGTGGTTTAAACTCATGCCACGTCAGGGGGAAAAAGTAATTAAGCCGTTTGCTTGGGGTTATGGCTTACTCACAGCAGTTCTTTCAGCACTTGCACTCTATTTTTCAGACATCTCCATGCTGCTTTGGGCGGCATCGATTTTGACCTGGATTCTCAGCATCTATTGGGTTAAATCCTATCCTGAATATGATGGCTGGTACAATGTTACTTTAAATGGCATTGGTGTGATCCTGATCTCGGCGGCGGTCACTGCAATCTACTCAGTCTGGCAGCATTCACCTTGGTGGTTAATGTATCTGTTTTTGCTGGTTTGGGGGGCAGACAGTGGTGCCTATTTTATTGGACGCAAGTTCGGCAATAAAAAGCTCGCACCGAAAGTTAGTCCAAACAAATCGGTTGAAGGATTGTATGGCGGAATCGTCACATCCATGTTGATTGTCATTACAGTCACATTACTTTATCTCGATATCAGTATTCCCGAACTACTTTTATTCCTGATTTTATCAGTATTAACAGTCTTTAGTTCTGTGCTTGGCGATCTATTTGAATCGATGATCAAACGTCGTGCTGGTATTAAAGATTCGGGACGTATTCTGCCAGGACATGGTGGTGTATTGGACCGTATTGATTCTCTCCTTGCTGCAGCACCGATTTTTGCTGCAGGCATGTATGTCTTAAAACTAATTGGCGTAGATTTATAAATGTCACAAGCTGTTTGTATACTGGGTGCTACAGGTTCTATTGGGCAAAGTACTTTAAAAATCCTGCAGCGACATCCTGAAGCTTACAGCGTATATGCTGTGACTGCACAAAGCCGTATTGCTGAACTGGTCGAGATCTGTAAGCAGATTCGACCAAAAATCGCTGTGGTGCCAGCCTCTAAAGTAGATGAACTGGCACAATTGCTGAAACAGCATCAGTTATCCGAAATAGAAATTTTACCAGATGAAGCGGGCTTGATTGCAGTTGCTGAACATCCAGAAGTAGATGTGGTCATGGCGGCGATTGTTGGTGCAGCTGGCCTTTTGCCGACATTGGCTGCGGTCAAAGCGGGAAAACGCGTCCTGTTGGCTAATAAAGAAGCTTTGGTGATGTCTGGTGATATTATGATGCAGGCTGCTCGTGATCATGGGGCTTTATTGCTACCTGTGGACTCAGAGCACAATGCAATTTTCCAGTGTTTGCCGGCGAATTACTTCGATGCTGAGCGTAACGGTCAGCCAAAACTGGGTGTACAGCAGATTCTGTTAACTGCCTCTGGTGGTCCATTCTTAAATCATACTTTCGAGCAGCTGCAGACGGTCACACCAGCACAAGCCTGCAAGCATCCGAACTGGTCGATGGGTCAGAAAATTTCAGTAGATTCAGCAACCTTGATGAATAAAGGTTTGGAACTGATTGAAGCCTGTCATTTATTTGCAGTAAAAGAACAATTTGTTACAGTTGTCGTGCATCCACAGAGTATTATTCATTCCATGGTTCAATATGTAGATGGTTCAACTTTGGCGCAAATGGGTAATCCAGATATGTGTACCCCGATTGCACATGCCTTGGCATGGCCAGAGCGGATCAGTACGCATGTCGCTCCATTAGATTTATTTGTACATTCACAACTGAATTTTCAGCAACCGGATACCCAGCGTTTTCCTGCATTAAAACTGGCACGTCAGGCAATGCAGCAAGGCGGGATTGCGCCTGCTATTCTGAATGCAGCCAATGAAATTGCTGTGGCAGCATTTTTGCATGAGAAAATTACTTTCACTCAAATACCTCAGATAGTTGAACATACGCTGAATTCGATGGACAATCGGACAGCAGATCAGCTGGAAGTGATTCTTCAGGCTGATCGGCAGGCGCGTGATATCGCCCGTCAATTTGTTGTGAATAAAGGAAGTTAAGCCATGAACGCCTTGTTTATTATCGCAGCTGCAATTCTGTTATTGGGTCCCCTGATTGCGATCCATGAATTTGGACATTACTTTGTAG
The DNA here is from genome assembly GCF_002381195.1 of Acinetobacter sp. UBA3461. Taxonomy (NCBI): domain Bacteria; kingdom Pseudomonadati; phylum Pseudomonadota; class Gammaproteobacteria; order Moraxellales; family Moraxellaceae; genus Acinetobacter; species Acinetobacter sp. UBA3461. The sequence goes on from NZ_DFRO01000038.1 coordinate 63,607, forward strand.
CTCGAAAACTTGGCGTAAAGGTTTTAGTTTATTCAATTGGATTTGGTCCAACGCTAATCAAATGGACTTCAAAAAAGTCTGGTATCCAGTATCAGCTTTCTGCTTTGCCGTTTGGCGGCTATGTCAAAATGCTGGATGAACGTGAAGGTAATGTACTTGAAGAGGATCTGCCTAAAGCATTTAACCGTCAACATCCGTGGAAGCGTATCGCGATTGTTGCAGCTGGTCCTTTAATTAATCTTTTCTTTGCAGTGATTCTATTCTGGATTTTATTTTTACCTGCACAAGAGCAGTTAAATACCCGTGTAGGTCAAGTTCTGCCTAATACACCTGCCGCTGCTGCACAAATGCAGCAAGGTGACAAAATTACCGCAGTGGATGGCACTGAAGTCGCAACTTGGGAAAAGCTGAATTATGCCTTGGTTGATCGTGTTGGTGAAACCGGGCTGATTACGATTCAGGCCGAACGTGATGGACAGATAAAAAGTTTCCAATTGCCGATTCAGAGTTTTCTGAAAGATCAGTCACAGTCTCCACTGGATACTTTAGGTTTTATACCGTATCGTCCAGAAATTCCTGCCGTGGTATCTAAGCTCAGTGAGGATGGGGCTGCAATCCGCCAAGGCATGAAGGAAGGTGACAAGATCATTGCCATTAATGGGGTGGCGATGAAAAACTGGTTTGATGTGGTACAGGTTGTCCAGGCATCACCAGAAAAATTATTAAAAATAGTTGTGTTACGTAATAACCAGGTGGTGCATTTACAGGTGATGCCACAGGCGAAACGTGACAATATGGGTAAAGTGACGGGTATGCTGGGTGTACAAAGTGACCCAGGCAAAATCACCATCCCGGCAGAATATAAACAGACAATTCAATATAGTCCGACTGAAGCACTGGTCATGGCTTTTGACAAAACGACACAACTGTCTTCGATGATTCTTAACTCGATTGTGAAGATGGTTCGTGGTCTGATTGGTCTGGATAATTTATCTGGTCCAATCACGATTGCCAAAGTGGCAGGTCAAAGTGCGGAAATGGGATGGCAAACTTTTATTTCCTTTATGGCGCTAATGAGTGTAAGTTTAGGGATATTAAATTTACTGCCAATTCCAATGCTTGATGGTGGACATCTGGTTTACTATTTTATTGAATTATTACGTGGTAAACCTGTTTCTGAACAAATACAATTGGTTGGCTTAAAAATTGGTATGGTATTGCTGGGTAGTATGATGCTACTTGCACTATTTAATGATTTTATGCGTTTATAACAACGTAGATGGAATAAATTAACAAGCGGAAAAGACTGGCATGCAGCACACACATTTATTTATGCCTTTGGCACTCGTTAGTGCTATGGCAGTTGCACAACAAGTATATGCAGCAGATGAATTCGTAGTACAAGATATAAAATTTGACGGACTGGTTCGTCTCACTCCCGAAAATGTGTATGGCCTGGTGCCAATCAATAGTGGTGATCGTGTTAATGATCCGATTATTGCCAATGCGATCCGGAGTCTGTATGCCTCAGGCTTGTTCGATGATATCAAGGCAACTCAAGCTGGAAATACACTAATATTCCAGGTGGTTGAACGCCCGGTTATTTCCAAGATTGAACTAAAAGGCAACAAGCTGATTCCGAAGGAAGCTTTGGAAGAAGGTTTGAAAAAAATGGGTCTTGCTGAAGGTGAGGTTCTAAAAAAATCTGCTCTGCAAACTGTAGAAACCGAGCTTGAACAGCAATATATGCAGCAAGGTCGTTATGATGCAGATATTACAGTAAAGACTACACCGAAGCCAAATAACCGTGTCGATCTTCTGATTGAATTTGTGGAAGGTAAGGCTGCAAAAGTTTTTGACATTAATATTATTGGGAATACGGTCTTTAAAGAAGATGAGATCAAGCAGGCTTTTGCAATCAAGGAAAGCTCTTGGAATTCGATTATTTCCCGTAATGACCGTTATGCACGTGAGAAAATGGCAGCAAGCCTTGAAGCTTTGCGTGCCATGTACCTGAACCGTGGTTATATCAACTTCAATATCAATAACTCAAGTCTGAACCTGAGTGAAGATAAGAAAAATGTCTTTATTGAAGTATCGGTAGATGAAGGTGAGCAATTCAAATTTGGTGAGACCAAATTCCTGGGTGATGCGCTTTATTCACCAGATGAACTCAAAGTTTTACAACTATACAAAGACGGTGAAATTTATTCACAGGAAAAAGTGAATGCGGTTAAACAGTTATTACTGCGTAAATATGGTAATGCTGGCTATTATTTCGCTGAAGTAAATGTTGTTCCAGAAATTAATAAAGATACTAAACTGGTTGACTTAAATTATTACATCAACCCAGGTCAGCAGGTGACTGTACGTCGCATTAATTTTACTGGTAATAACAAAACTGCGGATGAAGTATTACGTCGTGAAATGCGTCAGATGGAAAGCGCACTGGCTAGTAACGAAAAAATTGATCTGTCTAAGGTCCGTCTGGAACGTACTGGTTTCTTTAAATCGGTTGATATTAAACCGGCGCGTATTCCTGGTTCGCCGGATCAGATCGATTTAAATGTTGCAGTTGAAGAGCAGCATTCCGGGACAAGTACCTTGGCAGTTGGTTTCTCGCAAAGTGGTGGTGTTACCTTCCAGGCTGGTTTAAGTCAAACCAACTTCCTAGGTACAGGGAATAGTGTATCGGTAGATCTATCACGCTCTGAAACTCAAGATTACTATAACCTGAGTGTAACCGATCCATACTTTACTATTGATGGGGTACGTCGTGGTTATAATCTGTACTACCGTAAAACCAAACTGGATGATGACTATAACGTCAACAACTATGTAACAGATAGTTTTGGTGGTGGGATTAACTTTGGTTATCCAATCGATGAGAACCAGAGTATTAGTTTTGGTCTGAATATTGATCAGACCGATGTTACGACTGGTCCATACGTTTCTACCTATGTACGTGACTATTTATTAGCAAATGGTGGTAAGGAAACCGGTAACCCAGGAAGATATTGTCCAGATGGACTATGGAATGAAACTGATAGAACCTGTGGTACGAATGATCAAGGTTGGGAGCCTTTCCCTGATGAGTTTAAAGGGGATTTCCTGACCTATAATCTTAATTTAGGCTGGTCATATAATACCTTAAACCGCCCAATCTTCCCTACAACTGGTTTCTCACATCGTATTAATGGTGAAATTGCCTTGCCAGGTAGTGATGTGGAATATCAAAAGCTGACCTATGATGCGCAAGCTTACTTCCCGTTAGGCAAGAATTTTGTAGTTCGTGGCTATGGTAAGCTCGGTTATGGTAATGATTTGCCATTCTATAAAAACTTCTATGCGGGTGGTTTTGGTTCAGTCCGTGGTTATGAAAACAGTACTTTGGGTCCTAAATACCCAGGTGTTACATATAACGAATCACGTACTCGCGATTATGATCCTGAAGAAGTAGGCGGTAATGCTTTAGTTCAGTTTGGTACAGAATTGGTGCTTCCAGTTCCATTTAAAGGAGATTGGGCACGTCAGGTTCGTCCAGTACTATTCGCTGAAGGTGCACAGGTCTTTGATACTCAATGTGATGTGCCATCAGGTAATCTATACTTGAATGGTAGAAATGATCCAGGTGTTAGCGCGAAACAATACTGTAAAGATAACTTCGGTTTTGAACTGGATAACATGCGTTATAGCGTAGGTGCCGGCTTTACCTGGATTACTATGATCGGCCCATTATCATTAAGTTATGCATATCCGTTGAATGATAAAGAAGGTGACGATACTAAGAGTGTTCAATTCGAAATTGGTCGTACCTTCTAATTTAATTAACCAAAGTTAATATTACTTGGCCTTGTGAATAGTAAGAAATTACTATTTGTAAGGCCATTTTTATAGATAGAGAAATACAGATGAAAAAAATGATGATGGCGATGGGTATCGCTGTGGCAACTTTAACTTCAACGGTACAGGCAGCTGGTGTTGGAGTAATTGATCTAGAACGTTTGGTAGAAAATAGCACATATCTAAAACAGCAAAATACGTCATTCCAGCAGACTATCAAACCACAAACCGCCAAAATTGAGCAGCTAAATAAAGAATTGGAAGCCATTCAGCAACGTGCCCAGGCAAACCCTAAAATGAGTGCGGCAGATAAGAAAAAGCTCGAAGAACAATATCAGGCAAAATTTAAAGAGTTAGGTCAGTTACAGCAAGCTATACAGACTAGCGCGCAAAGCTCTATTCAGCAGGTTCGTACTGTATTTGATGCACGTGTGAAGCAAGTCGCTGAACAATTACGCCAAGAAAACAAGCTGGATGTGGTTTTGAATAAAAATAGCGCGCTTGCCTATGACCCTAAGTATGATTTAACTGATAAAATGATTCAAAAGGTTAATGCAATTAAATAATCAATGAATCATCAACAGCTTCAATTAGCTGACCTCGCTCGTCTGGTGCAAGGTGAGTGTATAGGTCAGTCCGATTTGCAGTTAAGAGGCTTGGCAAGTCTTGAGCATGCAACAGTACAGGATCTGGCGTTTGTTACTGCTGATAAATATCTGGAACAGGCAGCTCAAAGCCAGGCAGGTGCTCTGATTGTGACAGCTGAGCTTAAAACACAGCTAAGTTCACATCAGAACTTTATTGTCGTGGCAAATCCTTATCTTGCTTTTGCAATGCTGACTCATGTATTTGAGCAAAAGCAGACTCAACGTGGTATAGAAAGTACGGCACAGGTTCATCCTTCGGCTGTAATTGCAGATGACGCCTATATTGGTCACTATGTGGTGATCGGTGAAAATTGTGTAGTTGGATCAAATACGGTCATTCAGTCCCATGTGCAGATGGATAACCAGGTAGAAATTGGTAAAGACTGTTTTATTGATGCTCATGTGACCTTGACCGGTACAACAAAAATTGGTGACCGGGTACGTATCCATGCCAACAGCGTCATTGGCAGTGAAGGTTTTGGTTTTGCGCCTTATCAAGGTAAATGGCACCGCATTGCACAATTAGGGTCGGTACGTATTGGTCATGATGTCCGTATTGGTTCTAATTGCAGTATTGATCGTGGTGCTCTGGATGACACAATTCTGGAAAATGGCGTCATTATTGATAACCTTGTGCAAGTCGCTCATAACGTTAAAATTGGTGCCAACACTGCCATTGCAGCAAAAACAGCGATTGCAGGCAGTACCAGTATTGGCAAAAACTGTATCATTGGTGGGGCTACAGCGATTTCAGGACACCTGAATATTGCGGATAATGTGACTTTGACCGGAATGTCAATGGTGACAAATAATATTTCTGAAGCTGGAAAATATTCTTCAGGTATCGGATTGTTTGAAAATCAGAAGTGGAAGCGCACAGTGGTTCGCATTAGACAATTAGCAGATGTGCCATTGACCCAGGTAATGAAACGCCTTGATCATATGCAGTCTCAAATTGAGTCCATTGAATCAACATTTAAGTTGCGTAAATAATTATGATGACAGAATCGAATTTGCCTACATTCACGAAGCCTGAATTGCCAATGACCATTCAAAAGATTCGTGAGTATTTGCCTCATCGCTATCCATTCCTGCTTGTGGATCGCGTGGTAGATATTACTGATAATGGCATCGTGGGTTATAAAAACGTTTCAATTAATGAAGAGTTTTTACAGGGCCATTTTCCTAATTACCCAATCATGCCAGGTGTGCTAATTGTAGAAGCATTGGCACAGGTAGCAGGTATTCTTGGTTTCGTCATGAACAATGAGACTCCAACAGAGGGCTCTTTGTTCCTTTTTGCTGGTGCTGAGAAGGTTAGATTTAAAAAACAAGTGGTTGCAGGCGACCAATTGGTATTAAAAGCTGAATTAGTGATGCAAAAACGTGGCATTTACAAATATAATTGTATAGCCACAGTAGATGGCGTAGTCGCAACAACCGCGGAAATTATGGTTTCGCATCAGAAAGTCGAGCAGGCATGAGCAATAACTCCCTTATTCATCCAACTGCCATTATTGACTCATCTGCAGTAATTGCTTCAGATGTTCAAATTGGTCCTTACTGTATTATTGGGCCAAATGTCACTATTGGTGCAGGTACCAAACTTCATTCACACGTCGTTGTGGGTGGGTACACACGCATTGGCGAACACAATGAGATTTTCCAGTTTGCGAGTGTGGGAGAAGTTTGTCAGGACCTGAAATATGCAGGTGAAGAAACCTGGCTTGAGATTGGTGATCATAACAAGATTCGCGAACATTGCAGTCTGCACCGTGGTACTGTTCAGGACAATAGCATTACCAAAATCGGCAGTCATAACCTGCTGATGGTAAATACGCATATTGCACATGACTGTATGGTGGGCGATCACAATATCTTTGCAAATAATGTTGGTGTAGCTGGTCACGTCCATGTGGGTGATTATGTGGTGATTGGGGGTAACTCAGGTATCCATCAGTTCTGTAAGATTGATTCTTATAGCATGATCGGTGGTGCATCACTGATTCTTAAAGATGTGCCTGCTTATGTAATGGTTTCCGGCAATCCTGCGCATGCATTTGCAATGAATGTGGAAGGGATGCGTCGTAAGGGTTGGTCGAAAAATGTAATCAATGGCCTACGTGAGGCATTTAAACTGATCTATAAATCAGGTTTAACCACACAAGAAGCAATTGAAAAAATTCGTGCAGAGATTCTGCCAGAAGTGGCTGAAGCACAGCGCTTGCTTGATTCTTTGGAGCAGTCTAAACGTGGTATTGTGCGTTAATAGGCTATTCATAAAAAAGACACCTTTTCAGGTGTCTTTTTTATTTCTGAATCTTTTTATTTAAAGAATTTAGCTTCTTCAGACTGCGGATAATTTTTCAACAAGCGAGATTTATATTGTGCAGCCAAGGTCTTGTTTTTCTCTACTTCACTGCTGACATTATATAATTGATACAAAGCACGGGCAGCTTTTGCCGAATTTGGATAGCGGTCTGCCACAATGGCATAATTTCGCTTCGCTTCAGTAAAATTCGGTGGATCAATCGACAGATTAAACTCTGCTAACCAGAAATAGGCATTGCTGATATACACGCTGTTTGGATTATTCTTAATGAAATTCTGCATCGGTGCAATCGCTTTTGTGGCACCGCCATTCTTGTAGGCATCCAGGGCTACTGTATATGCGGCTTTTTCTAACTCGGAGGGTTGAGCAGAAGAGCTCGAAGCTGTTGATGTCTGAGCTTGGCTTAACTTGCTGTTGCCTGCTCCTGAGCTGGGTGCAGTATCCTGTTGATTATCCTCCCCAGTGCCTTGTTCAGGATCAATCTTTTGCTGTAATAACTCAAGACGTTGATCGAGATCGGCATAGCGGTTAGCCAGTTCACTTTTTAGCGACTGGATTTCGTTGTCCTGTTCTTCAATCTTGCCGCGCAAGCCACGAATATCACTTTCCAGTTGCTGATTTTTTTGCAGCAATTGCCAGCTCATATTGGTCTGTACCGGGGTATCTACTCCTGAGGAAATCGCAGGCAGGGTGTTGGTAGGTGCTGTACTGTTACCACCCTGGCTTAAGCCTCGAGATTCAATTGGAACTGCAGCAAAGAGCGAAGTGGTACAGAGCATGCTGAACGCGCATAAGACATGTTTTTTAAACATCATCTATTTTATCCATGTTGTTTTGAATGAACCAACGTTTAAGGTGGTCAATCAAATAAATTATTCAATGTATATGCCACACATTTAAAACGGCATTGCCGGGAATTGCAACATGCTTTTACAAAGTTGAAGGGGTTTTCCGGGCAGGAATTTGTATCTCGGATTTACAGAAAATCCTGAATTAATCCTACATTGTTTTTAAAATAATCAAATGGATAGCTTGTACCAGATTTTTTGGTATTCTCGCTTGCAAGTTCATTAAAAATCTCTATACTCTGTTCTTGCAATGGTAGCCCTGCCGGTTACTTCGCAATTGCACTCTGCGAACCCCGCCAGGACCGGAAGGTAGCAACGGTAGTAGAACTGCGATGTGCCGAAGCTTTGCTGGTAGGGTTGCCACCATATTTTTAATATAATAAAAACAATACCAATTTGAATTTTCTATTCTCAAATCAAATCTTTTATTCATAAGCTCAAATTGTATATCTTATTATTTTAATGTCTCAGCTCATGGTTGTTTTATTTCCTCTTTAAGCTTGTTCACCACACTATTTAAAATTCAATATTCAAGACTTTTAGTCATTGAGGCCTTTAGAAAAAGTAATCAATCTTCTGCTTTACGGTTAATCGCTTTCATAATGGCATCTATTTCAAAACCCCGGTACATGAGAAAACGAATCTGCTTGGCTTTGATTTTGGGATCTTTTGTAACTTCA